>JALSNL010000105.1 GCA_026987055.1 Melioribacteraceae bacterium
TTATTTTCAATCATTCCTGAATAGCAAAGAATCATTCCCATAGATAAAACGCCTTGTCCACCGAATCCGGCAATAATAATTTCTTCTGTCATAATTATTTCCTCCCGTTTGGTGTTTTGATATCGCCAAGTTGATAAAACGGCAACATATTTTCTTCAAGCCATTTGTTTGATTCCACCGGTGTCATTTTCCAGTTGGAAGGACAATTGGCAACTACTTCAATAAAACAAGTACCATTCTTATTTTCCTTTTGCAGCTCAAAAGATTTACGAATTGCTTTTTTGGTTTTTCGTACCAAACCGGGTTTATAAACAGCTTGACGTGTTACATATTGAGTTCCGGGTAATGCGGCAACAAGTTCGGTAATTTTTAACGGATATCCCATTACGGAAACATCCCTGCCAAAAGGTGTTGTAGTGGATTTCATATTCTCCAAAGTTGTTGGTGCCATTTGTCCGCCGGTCATTCCGTAAATACCATTGTTAATAAATATTATAAGAACGTTTTCGCCTCTGTTACAAGTATGAATTGTTTCGCCTGTACCAATAGCTGCCAAATCTCCATCTCCTTGATATGAAAATACCAATCTATCCGGCAATACTCTTTTAATTCCCGTAGCAACCGCCGATGCTCTTCCGTGAGCAGCTTCCGTCATATCAACATCAATATAATTATAAGCAAATACGGAACAGCCAACCGGTGCAACTCCAATTGTTTCCGATTGAATTCCCATTTCATCTATTACTTCGGCAATTAGTCTGTGTACAACACCGTGAGCACAACCCGGACAATAATGAAACGGAGTATCTTTAAGTGCTTCCGGTTTTTTGTAAACAAGATTTTCTTCTGTTTTAATTTCATCTATAATTGTTTGTTCACTCATCTTTGCCTCCAATAAGTTTAGTCTCTAAAGCTTCCAGTATTTCTTCAGGAGTCGGAACCATTCCGCCCATACGTCCGTAAAACTCTATTGGAATTTTTCCGTTAACAGCTAACCTTACATCTTCAATCATTTGTCCGGCATTCATTTCAACATCCAGAATTCCTTTTACATTATCAGCAATATCAAAATATGTTTTATATGGAAATGGGAATAATGTTATTGGTCTGATTACCCCAACTTTTAAGCCTTTGTCTCTAGCAAGTTGTGCTGCTTTTGTACATATTCTTGCAACCAAACCATAACCGGTAATTATATAATCCGCATCGTCACAATCTATTGTTTCAACTCTTACTTCATTTTCTTCCATCTTTTTATATTTTTCTTGGAGATGAATATTTATCTCTTCCATTTTGTCCGGCTTAATATGAAGGGATGTTATAACATTACTGGGTCTGTCTTCCGGTTTTCCTATTGTTTCCCAACCTGTAATTATATCTTCTCTCGGTTGTTGTTCAAACAATTCCACTTTTTCCATCATCTGACCAAGTGCACCGTCGGTTAAAATCATAATAGGATTTCTGTATTTAAAAGCCAGTTCAAATGCCAGCTTTACAAAGTCGGACATTTCTTGAACTGTTGAAGGCGCTAAAACAATTAAACGATAATCTCCGTGACCACCGCCTTTAACGGATTGGAAATAATCACTTTGTGCTGGTTGAATTGTTCCTAAACCCGGACCGCCTCGGTTAACATTAACTATCAAACACGGAAGTTCCGCACAGGCAATATAAGAAATGCCTTCTTGCATTAAACTAATACCGGGACTTGAAGAAGATGTCATAATTTTTTTGCCAGTTCCGGCAGCACCATAAACCATATTGATTGATGCAATTTCACTTTCGGCTTGAAGTACCGTCATTCCGGTTCTTTTGTTTGCTTCGCGACTTAAATACTCCAATACTTCGGATTGTGGAGTTATCGGATAACCAAAATAAGCATCGCATCCGGCTCTTATTGCAGCTTCGGCTAATGCTTCATTTCCTTTCATTAATTTTAGTTTACTCATTTGCCCACCTTTAATGTTATGTCGCTGGTAACGTTTGATATTTTTGTAACTAACTCTTTTTTCTTTTTAACTTTCCGGTAAACGGTAATAGCTGCTTCCGGACAAACCAAAGCGCAATTTGTGCAACCTGTGCAAGAGTCTTCTACTTTTACAACATAAAGATAACCTTTGTTGTTAACTTGTTTTGCAGTTTCAATAATATTTTCAGGACAAGCTTCAACGCAGAGTTCACAGCCTTTGCATATTTCGACATCAATTATGATATCACCTTTAGCTTTTGCCATAACTTCTCCTTGCTTAATTAATTTTTAATTTTTCCTTTGGTTTAAAGTAAATAATTATTATGCCAAAAGAAAATGACAAATTTCTCCGGTTTAAAATTATTTTTCTTCCGAATTAAGGGTTAAATGGCATATTTTAAAGAATGAATATTTTCATGTTATTGAAGTATAAAAAAACTTATCATTTTTGAGAATTTTTTAATCTAATTTGAGAATTGTTTTATGTAATAAATTATTTACCGGAAGCCCTATGATATTTTGTAATTTTTATATTATGGCAAATGGTTCCCACAATTCCTATCTCCGTAACAAATATAAACTTGATTGTAGAAAAAGTATTGATTGATTTAACCGAATAATTACTTACTAAAATTTTATTTTTTGTTTAAAATTAAGATAGCATCTATGTACTATTATTTGTACTTTTAGAAAAATCTTAATGGTTGTACTTGAAGTAAACTTTACATAAAGATAAAGAAGAAATATACGCAATTACATATACACCGCTTATTTGGTGGAATATATGCAATTGATTATATACATACGTGGTACAGCATTTGAAAACATCACAAAAGATGGTATTAAACGAAAAAAACTTTAAAGAAATAATAGCATCTTACAAAAAAGAGGACTGGAAACCTTTGCTTGAATTAATTCATGAAATTGAAAAAACATCAAAATTTGGGGAAATAAGAAGAAGAGAAAAAGACGAAAAAGGAGTAATTCAAATGCCATTTATAATAGAAGAGGAGATTGTTTATAAATTTATAAACGTTGTTTATGACATTCCAATTATTATAAGTTTTGACTGGGGAGCATGGGATGAAGGGCAAAAATTTGTTAATGATAAATCTTTTGATTTTAATTCGATAGATATACCAACAAAATGTAAATTGATTACAGCAATAGTAAGAAACGATAGATTTTGCGAAGGATGCTTAGTTGCAGCATTTGAAGA
>JALSNL010000106.1 GCA_026987055.1 Melioribacteraceae bacterium
TTTTGTAAAAGACTGGGCAAAACAAACACAGATTTTACTTTTTATGCAAACTATAAACGACACATTAAGTTTTGAAAGAGGTTGGTTAAGACTTAAGACAAAACTGCAAAACGGAAAAGCTCCTACTGCATTCATTCCCGAAGCAAGAAAACTGGCTAAAGAATTTGCAAAAATTGTTGAAGGCGAACCTGTAGCTTTACTTTCGGAAACATTATTCGGCATTCCAACAACTGCTCATATATTAGGTGGTGCGGTTATGGGAAAAGATAAAACGGAAGGAGTCATTGATAAAAACCACAAAGTTTTCGGCTACGAAAATATGTATGTTTGTGACGGCTCGGCTGTCTCGGCAAACCCGGGTGTTAATCCTTCTTTAACAATAACAGCACTTGCCGAAAGAGCAATGAGTAAAATTCCCAATAAATTTTTGAATATCCAAGCTTTTTAATTATTCAACAAAAACAGACTGATTAAGTAAAAAAATAGAAAATATTCTAATCTGTTATTATTTTATAAGAAACTCTTTTAATTTTTCATAAGCAAGTTCGTGTTTCTTCTTATTCATTTTTTTTATATTTAACAATTTCCATCTTACGGAAGGATATTGATTAAGGTGTTTTATGCCGGATAAATTCCAATCGGGATTTTTATTTTTAAAAGATAGCAAAAAATATTTTTGTTCTTCGGTAAGCATATTTTTAATTTTAGTTATTAACGTGTTTCTTACTCTTAATAAATCTTCAAGTGTAATATCCACGAAAGTCATCCCTGTAAATTCATTTTCAAAAATCTGTTCGATGTTAAGTAAAGTCGGATTTAAAACCTCAATGATTGGTCTATCATGACTTATTAAATAAAAGATAAATACCTTAATAATTGTTTCTGTAATTCCTTCGTTTTCCATAAGCAATTTAATATCAAAAAAATCTCTCGGATGCTGTCTATCAAGTGCCGCACATATTTTACCGCCATATAAATCGGCTGGTGATAAGCATTGTGTTTTAAGTGTTAATTCAAATAATTGTTCAGCTTTTTTACACAACTTTATTGCTTGTGGTTTGTTTACGCTTCCTCTAATTACAGTGTTCGGTTCAAGTTTTATTGTTACACCATTACCCGTAATTATTAATCCGCTAATAAAATCGCTTCCTTTTAGAACTCTTTTAGTTATTATTGTTCCAGGTATTCTTTTTTTAATTGTTTCTCCTATAATTTCCAGTCGGGAAGTAATATCCAAAAGTGATTCTGTTCGTTCTTGTATTGGCAAATATGTTAAATCAATGTCAACAGATAATCTAGGGAGGTTACGCTTAAAAAAATTAATTGCAGTTCCACCTTTAAGGGCAAATACTTTGTGTGCATTTATAATTGGAAGAACTCTTAATAACAAATTTGCTTGCTTAAGGAATATATTATCTTCCATAGCTTTTGGGGATTGTTATTTTGTACTTTTTATCCAAAACACCGTTTTTAACTATTACTCTTTTCCCACTGCCTAAATTTATTTTCTTAACATCTATATTTTTAAGCCAAGCGTGATTTGAAAACTCTGCCATAAATAAAAACAGTCTTTTAACTTTTACGGATTTACCTTCTGCCAATAACTTTTGAACAATTTTAGGTCTCAGAGTAGTTAGTCCTTCCATTATTTCCAAAGCTTCATCAAAGGATTGTTTTTGGGGAATTAGATACAGCATTTCCATTATAGCCAATTCAGGAGCTGATATTATTATTTCAAATTTATTTAATTGAAAATTTGTAAAATATTTTTTGTTTTTATAATTGAATATCGTTGTTCTATTTAAGGTTATTTGATTATTCCTTTTTAACCAAACATTAAAGTTTTCATCTTTATTGCTAAATAAATATACTTTATCTTTACCCAACTTTATATATTGAGAAAAACCTTTTAAGGTTAATGCCGTTTTTGCTCCGGCATGTAAAGTTGTGTTTTTTCTTTTTTGCATACCAAAGAGCAAACCTTGCCACAATACCTTATCACCACTTAGTTGATAGATTCCTCTGCTGTATAATTCAATCCATTTTGAATTGGAATAGGATTTTAATAGTTGCGGGCTGTAACCGAGCTTTTGTAATTCCGTAACGGTTTTTACAGTTCCTTTCGGCCATGATTTTATCAGCTGGTTTATCTTAGTCATAACTCATTAAAATATGGTTTATATTTATTACTAAAGTTATAGAATATATATATGAATCGCAATAATATTAAACCATCTATAACCCTATAAAACAAAATTGGCTGGAAGATCTATATTTCAAATTCATTTCCACCCGGTAATTCCAAGGCTTGAACCGTCCCGATTGCTTTTCCGGCTATTCCTTTAATTGATGCATACATATTAACCGTATTCGTTACAACCTTTTCAATTTGTTTTTCTCTGGTTTTCCAAATTCGCTGCATTGCACGTTTTTCGCTTTCCAAATCTTCCTTCATTTGTGTAAAGCCTTCTACTATTGCTTCTATTTGCATTCTAAATTCGTTTCCGGTTAGAAAATCGTAAAGCATGCTCATTTTATCTCCTTTATTTTCTTGGGAAGATAAGGCATTGCTTAATTTTATAATTGATTCTCTAAGCACAAAACAGAGACCTTTAAATTCTTCATAAGAACAAATCCAAATTCCTTCTTTCAAGCCCATTCTTTCCATATCCGAAGGCATTGCATCGGTAACAAGCACGCCTATATCGGCACCTTTTTCTCTAATATCATTCTTAAACTTTTCCATCCATGATTTTTGAAAATCTTTTGTGCGTTTGCTTTCGTAATAAATTGTACCGCAATTCTGTTTTGTTCTTGTATTTATAATTTGCAAGCAATCGGCACCACGGGCACCTTTTTTAATTTCCTTTATCTCGTCAAGCGGAAAGCTTGCTGCAAGCCATTCTTCAATTGCCAATTCCTGAACTTCGCCCTGCATCTGCATTGAACCTTGCTCATATTTTCTCTGCATTTCTTCCATAAGTTTTTTCTGGTCGGCAAGTTTCTTTTCAAATTCTTTAATTGTCAATTCGGTTTTACTTTGCTCAAGTTTTCTAATTTTTTCTTTTTCTTCGGAAAGTTTTTCATTAAGTGTTCTTTGAGCTTCCGCTTCAATGCTTTCCTTCAACTCGTCTTTTTCTCTTTTAAGTTTTTCAATTTCGGCTTTGCTTTTGTTCAGCTCTTTTAGTTTTTCCGATTTTTCATTCAATTCTTTTTGAAGAAGCTCAAACCGTTCGGATTGTTCTTCTTCCAATTTCTTTTTTAGGTCTGCCGTAAATTTTTCTTTTTCTTCCTTTAATTTTTTGTGCAGTTTTTCTTCGAACAACTCATTTTCTTTTTTCTTCTTCTTTTCAAAAGCTTCTTTTTCTTCTTTTAATTTTTCTGCTTCAGCTTCATATTTTTTCTTTTCTTCGGCAAGTTTGGCGTTAAATTTTTTTTGTAAGTTTTCTTCCACTTGATGCGATAGAACATCTTGTACGTCAATTTCCGTCCCGCAATTAGGGCATTTTATTTTTGTTTGATTTTTCATGTTAGTTCTTTTGATTAATTAAATTTATTACAACTTTTACAATTATTTCTTTTTCTTTCGGATTGCTTTCCGCTATCATCAAGCAAAGTGCTACCAAAGCATTATCCGCAATTCTTTTTTTGCCTTTTGGATTATATAAATATTTGTTTTTATCTAAATACATTAAAAATAATGATGCCGCTATTCTTTTATTTCCATCTATAAATGAATGGTTTTTAATTATCAAATATAGAAGATTTGCAGCCTTCTCTTCAAGACTGGGATAGAGTTCTTTCCCATCAAATGTTTGATAAATTGTTGCCAGAGTGCTTTGAAAAGATTTGTCTTTCTCTTTTCCAAAAAGAGATGAACCGCCGAATTTTGTATGTAAATTATTAATTAGTTCAATTGCATCTCTATAGTTAATTTTATATTTGCCTTTCCGTTTACCTTTAATTGCCTTTACACTTTGATGATCATATTGATCTAACATATCCAATGCATAAGTGTAGTCTGTAATTACATTAAGGATTCCTTTAAATTCATCTTGACCAAGTTGAATATTCTCAGAAACTCTTTTAAATATTTTTAATGATTGTTCAAGCTCTTTTACTTTTTCAGATTGTTCTTTTAATCTTTTTTCGTTTAATACAAAACCACTAACCAAATAATCTTTTAATACTTTGTTTGCCCAAATTCTAAATTGTGTACCGCGTTTTGATTTTATACGATAACCAACAGATATTATTACATCTAAATTATAGTGTTCAATATTTCTCGATACTCTTCTTTTACCTTCAGTTTGAACAGTCAAGTATTTCCTGACAGTTGACTTTCTATCGAGTTCTTTTTCCCTATAAATTTTATTGATATGCAAACTTATATTCTGCTTT
>JALSNL010000107.1 GCA_026987055.1 Melioribacteraceae bacterium
ATTCTTATCATCACCGGCAATTTTATTTCTCATTTCCGTATCAGCTTGAACATTTTTCAGATTGTAATAATCCATTACGCCAAGATTACCGCTTCTGAAAGCTTCAGCCATTGCCAAAGGTATTTCCGCTTCGGCTTCAACAACTTTTGCTTTCATTTCTTGCTCAAGTGCTACAGCGGCAGCACGTCTTTCTTCGGCTTTAGCATTGGCTACTTTAAGATCGGCTTCGGCTTGATCCGTTTGTAAAATAGCACCGATATTTGTACCAATATCAACATCTGCAATATCAATTGATAGAATCTCAAAAGCTGTTCCGGCATCCAAACCTTTTGCTAACACCGATTTTGAAATATTATCCGGATTTTCCAGTACAACTTTATGTGTATCGCTGGAACCGATTGTAGAAACAATGCCTTCGCCAACTCTGGCAAGAACAGTAGCTTCACCTGCACCACCAACAAGTCTTTCTATACTTGCTCTAACAGTAACGCGGGCAATAGCTTTTAACTGAATCCCATCCTTTGCAACTGCGGCAACCAAAGGTGTTTCTATTACTTTTGGCACAACCGACATTTTAACGGCTTCCAAAACATCACGACCGGCTAAATCTATTGCAGCTGCTTTTTCAAATGTTAAGGGCAAATTTGCCTTATTTGCCGAAATTAGAGCATTTACAACCTTTGTAACGTTACCTCCGGCTAAATAATGGGCTTCCAAATCGGGTGTTTTTAAATGTAACCCTGCTTTTGTTGCCGAAATTAAATTTCTAACAATTGTGTGTGGAGAAACTTTTCTAAGTCTCATACCGACAAGATCACTGAAAATTTTGAGTTTTACCCCTGAAAAATAAGCGGTAATGTACAAACCAAGCGGAACAAAATATAAGAAAGCAATTAAAACTACAATTATAACAAAAACCAAAACACCGGATAAGCCTGCAAAAGCATCCATCTTTAACTCCTTGATATTTCTTAAGCTAAACTATTTATTTGTATTTCAATTTACTAAATCTTATAGTATTAATAAACAACCAAATATTTTTGTTGATTAACTGAATTTTTACATTAACTTATCGATTATATTATAATGATATTTTTCCACAAGAATTATAAGTTGAGCTATAATAAGTTTCTTGACATAATTCTAAATATTTTTTTAAAATCGGAACTATTTTAGCCTAAAAATGTTACAAAAGTTATTACCTTGATATGTGAATATGGTATGTTTATATTTAACATATTGATTAAAGGAAGTTTCAAAAATTTTATATAAAAAGGATACAACAATATGGAAGGGAATTTTTCAGAAAGAGTTCAAGAGGTTATAAGACTAAGTAGAGAAGAAGCCTTAAGACTTGGTCATGATTACATAGGAACCGAACATTTACTACTTGGAATTTTACGCGAACGACATGGTGTTGCAATAAAAATATTAAATCATCTTGGTTGCGATCTTGAAAAACTTAAAAAGACAATTGAAGAAACTGTTAAAATATCGGGCGGAACATTAACTATTGGAAATATTCCGCTAACTAAACAAGCGGAAAAAGTTCTTAAGATAACACAAATAGAATCAAAAATATATAAATCGGATGTAATTGGTACGGAGCACGTTTTACTTTCGCTGTTACGTGATGAAGAAAATATTGCTACACAAATACTAAATCAATTTAATGTTACTTATGAAACAGCCAGGGCAGAACTTAATAATATATTAAGCGGCAAAACTCCTTCCGATAAGCCTGAAATGCATGCACAACCACCTGTTAGTAAAAAGCAAGAAAGAACAAAAACGCCGGTGTTAGATAATTTTGGCAGAGATTTAACAAAATATGCAGCGGAAGATAAGCTTGATCCGGTTGTGGGAAGACAACAAGAAATAGAAAGAGTAGCTCAAGTTTTAAGTAGAAGAAAGAAAAATAACCCGGTTTTAATTGGCGAACCAGGCGTTGGTAAAACTGCAATTGCCGAAGGTTTGGCGTTAAGAATAAATCAAAGAAAAGTTCCGCGTATTCTTCAAGATAAAAGAGTTGTTACTTTAGATCTTGCCGGACTTGTAGCCGGTACAAAATATAGAGGTCAGTTTGAAGAAAGAATGAAAGCCTTAATGAACGAACTTGAAAAATCGAAAGATGTAATTCTCTTTATTGATGAGCTTCATACAATTGTAGGAGCAGGCGGAGCATCCGGTTCTTTGGATGCTTCCAATATGTTTAAACCTGCACTTGCTCGTGGAGATATTCAATGCATTGGAGCTACAACGCTTGATGAATACAGAAAGTTTATTGAAACTGACGGTGCATTGGATAGACGTTTTCAAAAAGTTATGGTTGAACCGCCAACAGTTGAAGAAACTATTGAAATATTGGATTTTATTAAGTTTAAGTACGAAGAACATCATCATGTAAAATACAGTAAAGATGCAATTGTTGCTGCCGTTAAACTTAGTGACAGATATATTACCGATAGATATTTACCTGATAAAGCTATTGATGTCTTGGATGAATCCGGTTCCCGAGTTCACATGGGCAATTTTAAGGTTTCCGATGATATTCTTAAACTTGAAGAGCAAGTTGAAGAAGTTAAAAAATTAAAGAATGAAGTTGTTAAACAACAAGATTATGAAGAAGCTGCTAGATTAAGAGATCAAGAAAGACAATTACAAATTGAGCTTGAAACTGCTAAAGCCGAATGGGAAGAAAAAACAAAAAATGAAATTTATGATGTTACCGAAACAGATATCGGTACGGTTGTTTCTATGATGACAGGTATTCCTGTTACAAGAGTTGTACAAGCTGAATCTGAAAAAATAATGAAAATGTCTGATGTTATGAAAGAACGAATTATCGGACAAGAAGAAGCAGTTGAAAAACTTTCCAAAGCAATTCGTAGAACACGCGCAGGATTGAAAAATCCGAATAAACCTATAGGAAGTTTTATCTTTTTAGGTCCAACCGGTGTTGGTAAAACTCAACTTGCTAAAGAATTGGCTAAATACTTATTTGATTCCGAAGATTCTCTTATCAGAATTGATATGAGTGAATATATGGAAAAATATGCTGTTTCAAGATTAGTGGGTGCGCCTCCCGGATATGTAGGTTACGAAGAAGGAGGACAACTTACAGAAAAAGTAAGACGCAAACCTTATTCCGTTGTTTTATTCGATGAAATTGAAAAAGCTCATCCTGATGTATTTAATATCATGCTCCAACTATTGGATGATGGAACTTTAACCGATAGTTTGGGACGTAAAGTTGATTTCAAAAATACAATTGTTATTATGACTTCTAACGTTGGTACTAAAGAAATTAAAGCAACCGGTGGTTACGGTTTTGGCGGTGATAGTACGGCAGATAAATATGGCAATCTTAAAAGTACGGTTGAAGAAGCAATGAAAAGGTTGTTTAATCCGGAATTTCTTAACAGAATAGATGAAACAATTGTTTTCAGAAATCTTAATAAAGAAGACATTAAGAAAATTACCAGAATAGAAATGAAAGATTTGATGAATAATATTAAAGAAAATAGAATGGAAATTGTTCTTGATTCTTCTGCCGAAGATTTTATTGCCGATAAAGGCTATGATCCTAAATACGGAGCACGTCCTTTAAGAAGAGCAATTCAACAATATATTGAAGATCCTCTTGCAGAAGAAATACTTCTTGGTAATATAAAGGAAGGTGAAAGAATTACTGTAAAACATAAAAAGAATGGTAAGGAATTGTACTTCCTTTCGAAAAAAATAAAAACAAAAGAAGAGCCTAAAGAAGATGATAATTCTACAACCGAAAAAATAGATTGATTATAAATTTTTAATTAGGAATAATAATAAAGAATGAAAAAAGAAGAAATACTTGAAATTTTTCACAAAACAAATGCCCTTTTGGAAGGGCATTTTTTGTTGACTTCCGGTCGCCACAGCAACCAATATTTTCAGTGTGCCAAAGTTTTGCAATATCCGGAGCATACTACAAATATTTGCAAAATTATAGCCGATAATTTTAAAGATTTAGAAATTGATACCGTAATATCACCTGCAATTGGCGGAATTGTTGTCGGGCAAGAAGTAGCACGTCAACTGAACAAAAGATTTATTTTTGCAGAAAGAGAAAACAAAAATTTAACATTACGCCGCGGTTTTGAAATAAAAAAAGACGAAAAAGTTCTTGTTTGCGAAGATGTTGTTACTACAGGCGGTTCGGTTTTTGAAGTAATCGATATCGTTAAAGCTAACGGCGGTAAAGTTGTTGGCGTTGGGATGATTGTTGACCGGAGCAACGGTAAAGTTAATTTCGGGGTTCCGCAAATAAGTACTTTACAGATGGAAGTGATTTCATACTTGCCGGAAGAGTGTCCGATGTGCAAAGAAGGAATTCCGGCTGTTAAA
>JALSNL010000108.1 GCA_026987055.1 Melioribacteraceae bacterium
CTAACAACATGGCGGACAAGCTGGTATTCCATCTAAGAACGATGAAAATAGAAATGACAGTTTGATGTGTTTCATAAATCCGAAAATCAATTTATTCTTAATGTATTTTGATTAAAATCACTTGATTCCTTCAATTTCTTCTGTAAGTTGTAAATGCCTTAATTAAATAATATTTTTTTTATAGTTAAATAAACTTAGTTTAAAAAAAAGAATATTAATGCTATATTATTAAGTTATAAAATTAGAATAATATTAAGAAAAATAAAGCAAATGGCTAAAATACTGGTAATAGATGATGACGTTCAAATAAGGGAACTTCTTAATGTAAATCTTAAGGAAATGGGGCATAATGTATTGTTGGTAGATTCCGGAAGAAAGGGGATTGCCGCTGTTGAGAATGAAAGTCCCGAATTAGTTATTTGCGATTTAATTCTTCCGGATATAAATGGCATAAAAGTATTGGAAGAAATAAAAGAATACAATCCCAAAATACAAGTTATTTTAATAACAGCTTACTATGATATTTCTTCAATAATCAAAGCAATGCAAAAAGGTTCTTTCGACTATCTTCAAAAGCCACTTGATTTCGATCAGCTTAGAATTAAAATATCCAGGGCATTGGAAATTCAATCCGTAAGTGAGCAATTGGAATCATATATTACTGAAGATTCGGAAGAGTATCAGCTGGAAAATAGTCTGATTGGACGAACTCCTTTAATGCAGGATATTGCCAAATATATTGGGCAGCTTTCCTCAAATCGTGTTTCGGTATTATTGCAAGGAGAAAGCGGTACCGGAAAAGAACTTATTGCAAAAATTATCCATTTTACCGGAATTTCAAAAGATAAACCTTTTATTGCAGTAAATTGTTCGGCATTGGCAGAAAACTTATTGGAAAGTGAACTTTTCGGACATGAAAAAGGTGCATTTACCGGAGCAATTAAAAATAAAAAAGGGAAATTTGAACTTGCTCACGACGGAACAATTTTTTTAGATGAAATAGCTGAATTATCAATAAATCTTCAAGCAAAACTGTTACGGGTTTTACAAGAAAGAGAATTTGAAAAGGTTGGCGGTGAAGAAACCATTCCAATGAAAGCCAGAATTATAGCTGCAAGTAATAAGAATATTGAAAAGTTAGTTGAAGAAGGCAAATTTAGAGAAGATTTATATTATCGTCTTCGTGTTTTCACAATTACTATGCCTCCTTTACGTAACAGAAAAGAAGATATACCTTTGTTAGTGGTTCATTTTCTAAAGAAAATTAATAATGAATTGCATAAAAGTGTAAAAAAAATTCCAATTAAGGTAATGGATAAATTACAAGCTCATTCTTGGCCGGGTAATGTTCGTGAATTGGAAAATACTCTTAGGCAGGCAGTTGTGCTTTCTAATAGTGATGTTTTATTAAGCGAAAATATTTTGGTAGCTCCTACAACAAACGCAAATCCACAAGATGATTGTTATGAAGCAAATCTTAGTTTGGCCGAAATAGAAAAAAGGCACATTTTAAAAGTCTTGGAAAGTGTTAATGGAGATAAAGTAAAAGCTACTGCAATTTTAGGAATCTCCAAACCTACATTGTATAGCAAAATAGAAAAATATCATCTTACCGAAATTATTAATTTTAGATAAAAATTCGAATAATAATTAAGTTTCAAAAAATCTTTCACTCGTTAAAAATTTTAACAAAAATTAAAATATTTAAAAATATCTAAAAATATAACATAGAAAATAGCGTAAAAAGCATATTTTAATGTGGCACCTTTATTGCTAAGTATAAATATAATTCTAATCTAACCTTAACCTATAGGGATGTAATGATAAGTGACATAATAACTTTTTCTATATCAAACCGCAAATTTGCTATAGAATTACAAAAAGTTCCAATTATTTTATCAGCAAAAGAATACCTCCCAAATAATTTTACTCTTATTAATAAAACTTATTATTTCAAGTTTAGTAATTACGAAACTGAACTTATAAATTTGGCCGACTTATTAAATCTTGATAATTGTAGTGTTGGGGATGCTACAAAAATTCTTGTTGGTCAAAATGGGGATGAAATGTTTGGACTTTTAGTCGATAAAGTAGAAGAAATAATTAACTTGAATGGGGAATCGGAGGCAAATTTCTTTGAAAATCAAAATTCTCAAGACAAATATATCTTAGGAACTATTGAGATATTTGATGAAAAACTTAAGATTATCAAAGTAGAAGAAATATTAAAAAATAAGATTCAAGAATTCTAACTGAAATTATGAAAAAAAATAAAATAATAGAAAGTTTCAATTTTTCTCCAACGTTTGTAGATATACTTGAAAAGCAAATCGAAATTTCAGGTAATAATAAAGCTTTTACATTTCTTACAAATAGCGGGAACGATATATATACCTATTCCGAACTGGGAAAAAGAATAAGAAACTTAGCAGCGTTGCTGCAAAAAAATAACTTGCAAGGTGAACGTGCATTATTATTATATCCGCCGGGAATGGAATATATTATAGGTTATTTTGCTTGTCTTTATGCCGGTGTTATTGCTGTGCCGGTTTATCCGCCGGATCCTGCCCGTTTGAAAAAAACTCTTCCGAGACTTCAATCTATTGTTATTGATGCAAAAGCAAAAATAGCATTATCTACACAAAGCACGGTTGATGATGTTGAAAAATGGAAACAAATTCTGGGTGAAGATAAAATAGACAGCAATAATATCTCGACCAATATTGCACAGATAAAAAATAATTCTTCTCAGTTTGATGTTCTTTTTAATTTACAAT
Source organism: Melioribacteraceae bacterium (assembly GCA_026987055.1). Classification (GTDB taxonomy): domain Bacteria; phylum Bacteroidota; class Ignavibacteria; order Ignavibacteriales; family Melioribacteraceae; genus JALSNL01. The sequence goes on from JALSNL010000108.1 coordinate 2,778, forward strand.
GGATAGCTACCGATAATATCACGGAAAATTTTGAAAACGACTGGAAATTTCCCGATATAAATCCTAATTCAATAGCTTATTTGCAATATACATCCGGCTCAACCGGAACACCGAAAGGTGTAATTATAAATCACGAAAATCTGCTACATAATACAAATATGATATTTAACGGCTTCGGACTAAACACTCATGATTACGAAGGTGTTATTTGGCTACCTATTTATCATGATATGGGATTAATTGGTGGAATTTTAGAACCTATTTTTTCCGGATTTCATTGTACATTACTTTCACCGTTGGATTTTTTAAAACGACCGCTACGTTGGCTGCAAATTATTTCCGATAAAAAAGAAAAAGATATTGTTAGCGGCGGACCGAACTTTGCTTATGATTTATGTTTACGTGCAACCACACCGCAAAAAAGGGAAGCATTGGATTTAAGTAACTGGAAAGTTGCATTTACCGGTGCCGAACCTGTTAGAGCGGAAACTATAAATGAATTTTCCAAAGCATTTCAAGTTTCAGGATTCCAAAAGAAAGCATTTTATCCTTGCTATGGTTTAGCAGAAGGAACTTTAATTGTTTCCGGCGGGCAACAAGAAGATGAACCTATTGAACTTACTATTGATAAAGAGGAACTGAAAAAAAATAAAGCCGTTATTGTTGAAAAAGAAAATCCTAACAAAATTGATTTTATTAGTTCCGGTAGAGAAATTCTTGACGGAAAAATTAGAATAGTTAATCCCGAAACAAAAACATTGTGTGAAGAGGGTAAAATAGGCGAGGTTTGGGCGTTAAGCAAAAGCAATGCTCAAGGATATTGGGAGAAACCTGAAGTAACGGAAGAAACATTTAATGCGTTTATTGCCGATACCGATGAAGGTCCTTTTATGAGAACCGGTGATTTGGGTTTTAAAAAAGATAATGAACTTTATATAACCGGCAGATTGAAAGACCTTATAATCATCAGAGGTAGTAATCACTATCCGCAAGATATAGAATTTACGGTTGAAAATTCTAATAAGTTATTAAGACCGGGTAGTACTGCCGCTTTTTCCGCGGATGTTGCCGGAGAAGAACAATTGGTAGTTGTAGCCGAAGCCAGAGCAAAGAAAAATGTTGATTGGCAAAAAGTTATAAGTGAAATAAAAAATGCAATTTTTGATGTTCATAACATCGTTCCGTATGCAATGGTTTTAATTAAACCGAAAACAATATTTAAAACATCAAGCGGAAAAATAAGAAGGAATGCTACAAAGGAAGCATATCTTAATAATGAACTTGAAATTGTTTATGATTCGAGAAGAGAGAATGTTGTTGATAACAAAAATGTAGATATTACAACAGAAGAAGAAATTGCTTCAACGCAAAACAACATTGAGCTTAGTAAATATTATGATTTATTAAAAAGGAAAATTGCCAAATTAAAAAACATACACAAAGATCAAATAGATATTAAAAAACCTTTTGCAGAGTTCGGAATAGATTCCGCAAAAGCTGTAGGTATGGTTGGCGAACTTGAAGAAGAGCTTAATGCAACATTTCCCGCAACGCTTTTATGGGATTATCCGTCTATCGAAAAATTATCTATACAT
>JALSNL010000109.1 GCA_026987055.1 Melioribacteraceae bacterium
ATCAATAAGCTTAAAAATAAACGGCGGAGTTGATATTCACGGAGCTTGGAGAAATGAAACAACGGAAGGCATAACTGCATCGTTACTTGGTAATACAAGAAACGAACCCGATTTTAAACAACAAGTGCAAATAAATGTTAAAGGAACAATTGGGGATAAATTAACAATAGCTGCCGATTGGAATACAGAAAGAACATTTGAATATGAAAACCAATTAAAATTAAATTATAAAGGTTATGATGATGAAATTGTGCAAAGCGTAGAAGCCGGAAATGTTTCTTTACAAACAGCACCTTTGGTTGGCGGTGGTGAAGCTTTGTTTGGAATTAAAGCATTAATGAAATTCGGACCGTTTTCTTTAACTGCAATTGCTTCTCAAAAGAAAAGTGAAGTTGAAGAAGTTGCAGTAACCGGCGGATCTCAAAAAAATGAATTTACAATACATGCTTATGATTATTCTACAAACCACTATTTTGTAGATAAAGTTTATGCAGACCCAAATTTAAATTTGTTCAATGATTATTATGGCAATGCTAATCCTATTGTTCATAGCGAATATAGAATTAAGAAACTTGAAGTATGGAAGACTACTAATGGAAAACTGGATCGTGGAAAACAAACTTCCGGTAATGCTTTTATTGATTTGGAACCAAGAGAAGTAGTTAATGGTAAACCCAAATTATATCCGGATTCTAAAAGAGCAATTGGAATTACTCCTGTTCCCGGTAGATCAATTATTGGAGATAGATTTGTTCCTTTGGTAGAAGGAGTTGATTATGATTATAATCCTTATGTAGGCTTTATAAGTTTTAGATCCCAAATCAATGATGAAGATGCAATTGCTGTTGCATATCAAGTTGAAGGTGTTAACGGAGAAAATAAATACTATGGTGAATTTATAGGCGAAGGAAACAACGATTCGGTAATGGTGCTTAAACTTATTAAACCTAAAAAATTACAACCTGGTGGTGATTTTGCAGAAGCATGGAGTCTTCAACTTAAAAATATTTATCCTATTGGCGGAAGAGATGTAAAAAAAGAAGGTTTTAAATTAGATATAAATTTTGCAATTCCGGGTAAAGAACCCGTCAATAATTTCAACGGTGAAAATCTGCTTGAAAAATTCGGACTGGATAGAACGGATGAAAGTGGTAACGGAGGACCGGACGGAGCTTTTGACTGGGATGTTAATAGAACAATTATTCCCAAAACCGGTGAAATAATATTCCCAACATTACAACCTTTCGGAAAAGATTTTCCTTTTGATAAAAAGTTTGCATACCAATCTATTTACGATAAAGCATTAACATTTGCCCGCCAAGATAATGCACAAGATAAATTTGTTATTGTTGGTGAATATTCTGCTCTCGCTTCATCCGTGTATAACATTGGTTTTAACGTTGTAGAAAACTCCGTTAAAGTTTTACTTAATGGTAGAACTCTGCAAGAAGGAAAAGATTATAGTGTAGATTATAATATCGGACAAGTAATTATTAGAAACGAAGATGCACTTGTTACCGGAGCAAATTTAAAAATAACTTTTGAAAAAAATGATTTGTTTCAATTAGCTTCTAAAACGCTTGTTGGTTTGAGAGGTATTTATGACGTTAGCAAAAAAACAAAATTTGGGTTTTCTTATTTAAATCTAAATCAAAAAACATTAAGTGATAAAGTTAGAATAGGAGAAGAACCGCTTAACAATTCCATTTTCGGTTTGGATTTTAAAACAAGTCTGGATTTACCTTTTATTACAAAAGGTTTGGATAATATTATTTCCACCAGAACAATGTCAACTTTTTCTCTGGATGGAGAACTTGCTTATATGAATCCTGATCCGAATACGAAAAAAAGTAAAATTAAAAGTGATCAAGCTAAAAGTATTGCATATATTGATGATTTTGAGGGAGCTAAAAAAACAATTCCTATCGGTACAAACTATGGCGGCTGGCGTGATATAAGCGTTCCGGATGGAATTCCGAATATAAGCAATCTTCCTTTAGAACAACAAATGAATTACAAAGCCGAATCATATTGGTTTAACTTACAATTGAATGTAGATGTAAAAGATATTTGGGGCGACCGGAAAACAACATCATCAAAAGAAAAACGATTAACCTCTTTTAATTTTGTTTATAATCCGGCGGAAAGAGGAACATATAATCATAGTCCGTCACTGGAAAATAAAAAACAAAACTGGGGCGGAATGATGCGCCCGTTATCTTCTACTGCAAGTAATCTTGTTGAAGAACATATTGAATTTATTGAATTTTGGATGCACATAAATGAAGCACCGAAAGATGCGAAATTATATATAGATCTTGGACAAATTAGTGAAGATATAATTCCTAACGGAAGATTGGATACTGAAGATAAGCCCCCGGGTAACGAAGCAATTGATGAAGGTGAAGACGTTGGAATAGACGGTTTAACTGATGCTCAAGAAAGGGAAAAATATGGGACGGAATTTGCCGATCCGAATAATGATAATTATGTTTTCAATTTCAATGCTAAGGTAAGGGATTATTCCAGAATTAATAAACCTGAAGGAAACCATAAAGCCAGTGATATAGGATTACTGCCCAATACCGAAGATTTTAATAGAAACTTTACTATTGATAGAGTGAATAGTTATTTCCGTTATGAAATTCCTTTGGATACAAACAGAAATACAAATCCTTATATTAGCGGAAGCGGTGCAAATAAAGGCTGGTATCAATTTCGTATTCCGTTAAGGGAAGCAACGGATTCAATTGGTAATCCGAGTTTAACTATTGTGGAAGCTGTAAGATTATGGGTAACCGGTGTTGATTCTCCGGTTAGTCTTAAATTTATTGATATGAATTTAGTTGGTAATCAATGGCAGAAAGTTTTAGTACCGGGAAAGGTAGAAGCTGATGACACAACCTTGGTTGTTTCAACAATTAATTTTGAAGATAATCCGGAGTACTCAAGTCCTCCCGGAGTTGAACGGGAAAGAGACAGAACTAAACCGGATGAAAAAATATTTAAGAATGAGCAATCGCTGCAACTTGCACTAACAGATTTGCAAGATGGTGACTACAGAGAAATCGTAAAATATTTATTCAGACCTTTGGATGTATTTAACTATAAAGAAATGAAATTATTTGTTCACGGTCAATCGGATGATTTTCCAGGTTCAATATCTTTTTATGAAAATGAAAATAATTTTGGTGCGGAAATGTATTTCCGTTTTGGAACAGATACGGCAAATTATTACGAATACAGACAACCTGTGCAATCCGGCTGGAAGGAGATTGCAATTTTATTTGAAAATTTAACTGCTATAAAACAAAGACGGGAAAATCCTTCCGAACTTTTTCAAATACCTGTACCCGGCAAACCAGGACATTTTTATGGCATAAAAGGAGAACCGACTTTAACAAAAGTAAATTTCTTTTCTTATGGTATTCGTAACCCCGAAGATAAAGGTACGCAAGGAGAAGCAATTTCAGGTAAACTGTGGATAAATGAACTAAGAGTATTAGGAGCAGACGATACCGAAGGTTGGGCATATCGTGCATCTTCAAGTATTAAATTTGCCGATCTCTTATCGGTTAATGTAAATGCCAGTCAAACAGATCCGTTTTTTCATAAATTAAATAACAGATTTGGTAGCAGAGTCGATAGCAGAAGATGGGGAGCGTCTGTCAATTTTAACCTTATAAAACTTATTCCGTGGAATATTTCAGGAAGTAATTTTAATATAAACTATTCAAGAAGTGAAGCTGTAACAAAACCACTTTATATGCCTGGTACCGATGTAAATGTTGAACAAGCTGTTAAACAAGAAACTCAAAAGTTGATTGATAACGGAGCTTCTAAACAAGAAGCAGATAAAATTGCAGGGGAAATACGAACTGCTTCTCAAACCGTAAATGTTTCGGATACATGGTCGCTATCAGGAATCAGATTCAAATTACCAAGTAAAAGTTGGTATGTTCAAGATATTATTAATAATCTTCAATTTAGTTTTAATTATAATAAGTCTTTTGTTCGCAGTCCTTCACAAGTATTTGCAAAAAACTGGAGCTGGAACGGAAGTGCTAAATATTCATTAAACTTTAGCAGAGACAATTATTTTTATGCTGCCGATATTCCTCTTTTAGGAAAACTTATTGAGATATTTGAAGATTACAAAGACACAAAAATATATTTTACACCACAAACATTTAGTACGGGATTATCTGCAAGCAGAAAACATTCCAATAACAAAAGCCGAACTGAAAATTCAACTTTAAAAACGCAAAGGGATTTTACTTCAAAAAGAAATTTTGGATTTAACTGGAAAATTACCGAAGGTGGTTTATTTAATATAAGCAT
>JALSNL010000110.1 GCA_026987055.1 Melioribacteraceae bacterium
CAAATTAGATATTTTCAGAATTTTTGCCAGCGTTTATGAATATAATGTAGCTTCGATGAAAGTATTGAAGAAAAACGGTTTTGTAAAAGAAGGAATCTTAAGAAAGTCTGTTTTTAAAAACAACAAACTTTGGGACGAACACATATACGGCAAATTAAAAGATAGTTTGTAAAAAGGACAAATAATTATGAACGATAAAAAACATTGGTACGACGGTTTAATTTACGATAAATTCATTGCTCCTAATCAAGATAAATTATTTGGAGAAATAAAAAAAATAATTGAACCGCAAAGCAATATTTTAGATGTTGGCTGCGGAACGGGAAGGCTTCCTTTACAATTTGCCGACTTTTGTGAAAGTATAACCGGAATTGATTTATCATCTAAAAATATTGAAGTTGCCAATGCCAACCTAAATAAAACCGACATTAAAAATGTAACATTTATACACGGAAGTGCTGTGGAGTTAAAAAATAATCTAAACAAAAAATTTGATTATGCTATTACAACCTATGTCCTTCACGAAATGCCTCCGGCAGATAGAGTGAAAGTATTAAAGGAAATGAAACAAGTTGCAAATAAAATTATTATTGGAGATTATATTACACCAACACCCAAAACACTTTGGGGAAAGCTTAATGTTGTAGTTGAATTTTTAGCAGGCAGCGATCATTATAATAATTTTAAGTTGTATGTTAAATCGGGCGGATTGTTAAATTTAATTAATGAAGCGGATTTAAAACTTGTAAAAGAAATTAAAAATAAACCTCAAACAGCACATCTTGTTATGGTTGAATAATTGATCTGATATAAATTCGAATTTTTGACAGTTGGATTTTAAATGTTTTCAATCGTCTTGCTTTGTTCGTCTAACGTTTTACATCTCAACGAAACTTATTAACTGCTTTTGAAAGTCTATCCATAATTGCATTACCCAAACCGGAATATTCAATTGTTTCAACAAAAATCATATCAACATTTTCATTTTCAAATTCGTGAAGAAAAGAAAAAACATTTGCAGCAGCTTCATTTAAATTACCTTTTTGTGACAATATTTTTATTGAAGAAAAATATTTTTCTAGTTTACTTTTGCGGAAAAATAAACCACCCAAATTTTTATATCTATTTTCAATAATTTTTTCTTCATCAAAAAAATAAATTGGAATTTCCGGAGCATAATGTATTTTAAGTTGCCCGGGAGAATCTGGTTTATTTTCGTTATTTAAATTTTCAAATTTCCCTGCAACAGATTCCAGTTCTTCAACGGAAATTCCGCCGGGACGTAATAAATAATTTTTATCCTTAGTAATTTTAACTATTGTAGATTCAACACCAACATTGCAACTTCCTCCATCCAGAATAATATCAACTTTTTCGCTAAGTTGTTTGGCAACGTGTTCGGCAGTTGTAGGGCTCAACTTTCCAAAACTGTTTGCGCTTGGTGCGGCAATAGGATTTCCTAATTCTTTAATCAATTGCAATGCAATTTTATTATTCGGCATTCTAACTGCAACGGTTTCTAATCCGGCTGTAACAATATCGGGAACAATTTCCTTTTTTGGTAAAATTATTGTTAAAGGTCCCGGCCAAAATTTATCAAGTAACTTTTCAATTTTCTTTTCTTTTAACCATGCAATTTTATTTAACATCTGCATTGAGTTTATATGAAGAATTAAAGGATTAAAAGTTGGTCTCTTTTTCGTCTCAAAGATTTTTGAAACGGCAATCGGATTTAATCCGTCGGCACCAAGTCCGTAAACGGTTTCCGTTGGAAATGCTACCAAATTACCGAGTTTAAGTTCCTTTGCAGAAATTTTAATATTATTACTTGTAGGTGATAATTGTTTCATTAAAAATCTTATTTTTGGATATCAAAATTACAAAATTAAAATAACAGCTTTTCTCAATTTATAAAAAGGAAATTTTCCGATGCAGCAAGATAATGAATTAAATGAACTTAAAAACTTTGTAAAAGCAGTAACATCTGAAACCGGTAAAATTATTAAAAAATATTTTAGAACTAATGTTGCTATTGAAACAAAAGAAGATAATACGCAAGTAACAATTGCAGATAAAGCCACGGAAGAATTAATACGTAAAATGATTGAAAAAGAATTTCCATCTCACGGTATAATTGGCGAAGAGTTTGGCAAAACAAATGAAGATTCGGAATATCAATGGGTGCTTGATCCTATTGACGGAACTATAAGTTTTTTGTGCGGAACTATTACGTTCGGAACACTAATTTCTTTACTTAAAAACGGCAAACCGATTCTTGGTGTTTTTCATCAACCTATTTTGAACGAATTATTAATTGGAGATAATAAAATAACTACACTTAATGATGTTAAAGTGAAAGTAAAAGATGTAACCAAGCTTAAGGATGCAATTTTATTAACAACCGATCATTTAAGCTTTGAAGAATATCAAAATTTAGAAAAGTTTGAACAGTTAATTAGAAAAGTTAAACTTTACAGACAGTGGGGAGATTGTTACGGCTATTATTTGTTAGCTTCTGGATTTGCTCATATAATGATTGACCCGATTATGTCTTTTTGGGATACAATGGCATTAGTTCCAATAATAAACGGGGCAGGTGGAATAATTACCGATTACCAAGGGAACGATCCTGTAAAGGGAGAAAGTGTAATTGCTTCATCTCCGAGTATTCACAAAAAGTTAATTGAACTCCTCAATTAAATTATTAAGTTTTTTGAAACATAACTATAACATACCACAACAAGAAAAGTAACAAACTATTTCCTTAGATTAAGAAGATAACGGCTTTATAGAGTTAGATAATCATTTTTCTTTATCTAAAAAATAACTTTACCTTATTTTTACCGAAAACAAATTGTTTTCGGATTTTCAATTAGTCCTCTCTCTACGAAAGAGAGGATTTAAACTGCCCGCCAGCTTGTTAAGCGTAGGTGCGTTGTTAAAATAAACTAATCCGAAAACCCAATTGTTGTTAGTATATGCATATAAAAACGTAATGTGACTCTCATCATTGATATCGCAACTGATGTATCAATATATTCCGGAATAAAATTTAAACTTTAAGGAAAATTCTTTGTCAATAAATAAAAAAAATTTATTATTTGTTACTATTGTATTATTATCAATAAATTTATTTGCTCAAAATAATATTCCTAAACAAGGTGGAATATGTTTTAGAGTTGATGATAATGGTTTAATAGAACAATTCCGTGATTATACAAATATATTTGAAAAATATAATCAACACTATAACTTCGCTCTTAATTTAGGGTTGAATGAGTTCAACTCACAGGATTATATTGATAGTATAAAAGTATTTCAAAGTTTGGGTAATGAGATGATGGACCACACTCCAAATCATAGAACAAATTACTTTATTACGAAGTTTGATACCAGCCTTTATAAGAATGTTAGCGGCGTTGATCATATTATAGATGATAAAATTTGTCTGGAATATTTACCGGCAGATATTTCTCTTGCAGCTCATTCGGATACTGCCACTGTGGATGGTAATAAAATTATCTTCTCCGAATCAAATTATGACGATATAGAACAATATAATGAACGATATATTTATTTGGCAAACTTAGACACTTTAGTTTTAGTTAAAAAATATAAAAATAACAAAGCCACAATTACAGACAAATGGGACGAATCAATCAACCTTGGTACTACATCAGGAGTTACATATTATACTTTTACCACAAGTAATATAAACATGACACCGGATGCGATAAATTTGTTAGCAAATGAAACACAAAAACTTGCAGATTTATATGGACTTGTTCGTCCAACAACATGGATTCAACCGGGTGGTAATTTTGTAGAGTTTAATTCTTATGAAATAAAATCTCCAATGGAAGCTTTAGGTTATACATCCGGAGCAACATATCCCAATCCGGCAAAGAAAGTTTTTAACGAATACAATCCAACCGGAGAAAGACAGTTTGCAATGCAATGGGGAGATTTTATTGAAACAGACCAAACGTTAGAAGAACTTAAAAAAATCATTGCCGATGGAATTGCAAAACACAAAATGTTAATTGGTAATAGCCATTGGTATTCCGACGAACCGGAAGAATGGCAAAATTATCTTGCAACAAATGACAGTCTATTAAGTTGGGCTACACGTAACTCTATTCCGGTTAGAACATATTCTGAATGGACAAACATATTATATCACCAAACACCGGATCCTTATTATAATATTATGCCTCCTTTAAATGTTGATCAAGACTTAAACGGTATTCCTGACGGATATACGAATATTGACTATCCGGGAGATATTAATGGAACATTAGTAATTGATACAACAACACCGGGCCCGGGTAAGAA
>JALSNL010000111.1 GCA_026987055.1 Melioribacteraceae bacterium
CGTATGGAGACTACCGTACAAATAATTCCTCTTTACTATTTCCTGTTGACCATAAAGACAATAGAGTTTTAGCAAAAAATAGAGTTTTAGGTATTTTTGACGGAGAAAAAACCAAAGCGTATCAAATTGTAGATTTTTCTTCACCGGGGGAAATACTGATTGACAAATTCAATAGTAAAAGATTTTTAGTTTACGGAAATATTGCAAAAAATATTATTGTTGCTTTTGATATTTCCAATTTAGATAGCACGGTAACTTTTAAGATATTGGATTCGGATTTACCATGGATATTTAAGGATAGTGGAAATATTAAATATAATTTATTCGGTATTTCCGCCAACAGTAATATTAAGTTAAAGCCGGCTAAATCATTTATTTCGTATTGGTTTGCTTGGGCTGCTTTTTATCCTAATACAGATTTATATGAAAGGTAACATAGATATGAAAAAACTTTTTTTATGTATTTTTTCGTTTTTAATTTTTACTTCGGTTATATTTTCTCAACAAGGCTTGGAAAGAATTAAAAAAGTATATCCCAAATGGACAACGGATTTTAATAAAAGAAGTATTGATTTATCCGAACTTTTACCCGGTGGTCCGCCTAAAGATGGAATACCTGCCATAATAAATCCAAAGTTCACCACAATTAAATTTGCTTCTAAATATCTGGATATAAAGGAACCTTTAATTGTTGTTAAACTAAACAATATAGTTAAAGCTTATCCGCTTCAAATTTTATTATTTCATGAAATTGTAAATGATAAATTCGCTAATACTCCGGTTGTTATTACTTTTTGTCCGTTATGTTATAGCGGTATTGTTTATAATGCAAAAGTAAACGGATTTGACTTAAAGTTTGGTGTAAGCGGACTTTTAAGGAATTCTGATTTGGTTATGTACGATCAACTTACCGAATCTTTTTGGCAGCAATTTACCGGAGAAGCAATTGTTGGTGAAATGTTAGGGAAAAAACTGCAAGTTCTTCCTTCGCAAATTATTTCGTTTCAAGAATTTAAGAAGAACTATCCTTATGGAATTATACTTTCAAATAAAACAGGATACAACAGACCATACGGAAAAAATCCATATAGGAATTATGATAATATTGAGACTACTCCCTTCTTGTTTACCGGCAAAAAAGATAATAGATTGCCTCAGAACGAAAAAGTTATTGGGATAAAAATAAAAAATATTGCAAAAGCGTATCCTTATTCAATAACACAAAAGAAAAAAATAATTCTCGATGAAGTAGCTAACCAACAAATTGTTATCTTCCATTTGCAGGGAACACTTTCGAGCATGGACAAGTTAAATATAAAAGATAGTAAAGATGTAGGAGCAACAGGCGTTTTTATTCCCCGAATAGATACTTTATTACTTTCATTTGAGCTTATTAATAATAAAATTATTGATAAACAAACAGGCTCTACTTGGAGTATTACAGGAAAAGCCACCAAAGGGAAATTAAAAGGCTCTCAATTAGAACAAATTCCTCATGGAGATTATTTTGCTTTTGCCTGGTTTGCATTTAAACCAAATAGTAAAGTTTATAATTTGCAGTAATATTTATGTAAATGAATATTATAGTTTCCCGGTCCCCAATATTTGAATTATTAAACATTTTTTTATTGCAGTCATCAATATATTCTATTAAATTATAATAATAAGTATTATTTATATTCATTATTATTCTACAATAAAACTATAATAATTTTACTTACTTAATACATCTCAACTTGGAATTGAACAAAATATTTTATTTTGAAGTTCTGTTTTAGAAAAATCATTCCGTACTTGGGAAAATATTAACCTTCAACCTATATTAAATATTTTTAATCGTAATTTGTAAGAATAGTACTAAATCTATTATTGTAGGACAAATAATAATTATTTTAATAATAGAAATATTTAACCAAAACCGATTATTTTACGATTATCTATTAACTTATTTTTTTATAAATACCGGCAATCATTTGAAAAGAACTATTTTACATTTTTTTATTATTAGTATTCTTTTACTCCCCTATTATGTTTTTGGACAAATAAAAATCCATAAACATATAACCCAAGAAGATGGCTTGGTAAGCGGACAAGTTTCAAAAATGCTTCAGGATAGCAAAGGCTATATTTGGTTTGCAACATATGATGGAGTTAGTAAATGGGATGGCAAACATTTCGAAAATTTTCAAACACATAACGGACTTCTCTCGTCAGTTGTATTGGATATAAAAGAAGGAAATGACGGAAAGATTTATATTGCTTGTTATCAAGGAGGAATTTTAATTTATGATAATGGAAATTTAGATACACTTAATGAAAAAAACGGATTACTCAGTAATTCAATACTAAGCATACTAAAATTCCCTAACGGTGATTTATTATTTACCGGAACCGGAAATAAAATATCAAAATACAGCAATGGTAAACTCTCTGATTGGAGCAAAGAAGTTAATTACCCAAATGATGTTAATTACACAATACGAGACAGCTATTTTGATAATGACACTACTCTTTATCTTGCAACACAAAAAGGATTGTTAATTTACAAAAATAACTCCTTCAAAATTGTTACAACCAAAGACGGATTAAATCACAATCTGCTTTTTGCTATTAATGGAAATAGAAACGGGACTGTTTATGTTGGAACATACAAAGGCATTAACAAGATAGAAAACGGAGCTATAACTAAATTAACTGACTTACAACCATTTAGCAATTCTTTTGTTCGTAATATTTATGTTACTAAAAATGGAACCATGTATGCGGCAATGGATGCAGGAATGCTGAAGCTAAAAAATGGAAATATACAAACATTTACAGAGGATAACGGATTATCGTTTAATTTTTGTCATAGTATTCTGGAAGACAATAACGGAGCAATTTATATTGGCACTAACGGTAATGGAGTAAGTTTTTACAATCCGAATGAAAGCATAATTAATTATAATAAAAAAACCGGTTTGCCAAGTGAAAGTATATGGGCAATTTTAAAAGCAGATAATGGGAATCTTTATCTAGGTTCTTCTGAAGGTTTAATTATAAAAAACAAATCCGGTACTAAGTTCTTAACCAAAAAAAACGGACTAATTGACAATTACGTAAGAGTTATAAAGCAAAGTAGAAATGGAAAAATTTTAATAGGTACAAACAGCGGTTTAAGCATTTTGGATAAAAACAGAATTACAAATATTCCTCTTAAAAATAAAGCCGGAATAACAAGAGTATATTCAATTATAGAAACAGACAAAGAAAATTTATACGTAGGCACACAAACAGGAATAGTAATTATTAGAAATGGAACTGTTGTAAATAAAAAAGAATCGGAAGAATTAACAAGAACAATGTTAAAAGAAATAGGCGGCGAAAACATATTGTCGCTATCTAAAACTAAAGATGGAGCAATAGTATTCGGCTCAATGTCGGGTGCTGCAATATATTCTAAAGGCAAGTTCACATTCTTTACAACAAAAAACGGATTGGTTAATAATTCGGCCGGAGTAACACATGTAAGAGCAGACGGAACAATTTTAATCGGGACATTAAAAGGAATAAATGTAATTAAAAACGGTGAAGTGACAGATACCATTGATATAAACGATGGTTTAAGCAATAATTCCATTGCTGATATTGCAGAAGATGATAAAGGAAGAATTTTTGTTGCAACATATAAAGGATTAAATATTCTAACAAATATTTATGACTCATTAAACATAAAACAACTTTATAAAAAGGATGGTTTAATAGGAAACGATTTCACACATGAAGGAACTTATGTTGACCGTGAAGGTAATATTTGGTTAGGAACACTTTTCGGAATTACTAAATATAATCCTAATGTTGATAAACCGATATCGACACCGCCTAAATTATATTTGACCGGTTTGCAATTGTTTAACAAAGATTATCCTTTAAGGAAATTTTTTAAGAATCCAAAATTTAATTATGATGAAAATTTCATCAAATTTATTTTTACCGGAATCAATCTTTCAGCACCGGAAAAAATAAAATACAAATACCGTCTTTCCGGTATAGATAAAAACTGGGTGGAAACATCTCAAAATTTTGCTCCCTACACAAATTTAGATGACGGTGAATACACCTTTGAAGTTAAAGCTCGTAATGAATGGGGTTATTGGAGCAAGCCGGTTTCCGCATCTTTTGTAATATCTCCCGCTTGGTGGGAAACTTGGTGGTTTTATTCACTTGTGGTTTTAGCTATTGGTTCTTTAATAGCTTTTGTTTCTTCATACAAGTATAGACATTTGCTTGCCATCGAAAAAATGAGATCAAAAATTTCTGCCGATCTTCATGATAGTATCGGATCGG
>JALSNL010000112.1 GCA_026987055.1 Melioribacteraceae bacterium
AATTTACTTACTTAAAATCATTTTGTTACTTAAAATTCTGTTGCCGGTATTTAATATATAGAAATAAACACCACTTGATAAATCCGAGCCATTAAACTTTACCGAATAAAAACCCGGTAGTAAATATTCATTAACCAATTCAACAACTTCCCTACCTAAAATATCATAAATGCGTAGTGTAGTTTTATGCCCCGTAAAATTTTGGGGAATTGCAAATTGTATTGTTGTAACCGGATTAAAAGGATTGGGATAATTTTGTTTTAATTCAAATTTTGTTGGAATGCCTTTGCTTACTTCAACAGAAACGAAAGATTCCGTTCTAAATTTATATGTTTCACTCCAATTGCTAAAACCGTATTGATTACCTGCTCGAACTTTCCAAGCATATATTTTTTGATTATACAAATTAGAAATTGTTATTGTAGTATCTGCTATTACCGTATCAACAACTGTATTTGAGGGTTCAACGGAAGTACCTTTTGCTAATTGAAAATGATATTTGGTTCCTGTTTGTGAATGATTCCACTTAAATTCCGTAGGAACAGGAACATCCAAAGTTTGATTTGCTGGAGATGTTAGATTTACTACCATAGGGAAACCGGTTGAAAAACTTCTAACATTTGAATAATCACTTTCACCAATTTGATTTATTGCGGAAACTCTCCAATAATATTTTTGTTGTCCTTTTAGTTTAGTTAGAACTTTAAATGTATCTACTATATTATTTTCTTCTAATACTAAATTGGAAAAGTTTTCTTCTGTGGAAAGTTGTAACTTATTATAATTAGAATGTGCGGAGTTATTCCAGACTAATAACACCGTATCTCTCTGATTAATTGCGTTATCCGCAGGTGAAATTACCAAAGGAGTTTCCGGTTGTGACATTTGGACAAACAAAATATTACTGTTTAAACTTTCGTTATTATTATGATCTAAAGCTGTTACTGTAAAATACATTTCCCCATTTTCGATATTTTCGGACGAAAGAATTTTATAATTTTGATTGCCGACATCCAATATATTTTCAGGGTTTTCCAAATCACTTAATTGAATATTTGTAGTTGGGAATTGATAAACTGCATAATTTGAAGCTGAATCGCCATCGGAAGTATTATCCGGTTTATCCCAAACTAACGCATCTCCCCTTTTATTTTTAAGTGCTTCATATCTTAAATTGCTTGGAGTATTTGGTGATAACATATCTTTCCAATCCATTCTTGGCGGTAATGCTTTATATTGGTAATAATTATTTTTTAATGTATCTGTAATTCCTTTAGCATTAGAATAAAAATTTCTTGCTCTAAAAAAAACACTTCCATAACAACCGGTAGTATTTCTATTAAGTTTAATTTGATTCGGAAGTTCAGTTGAACTCCAATTTTTTACTCGATATAAAGCTTGTCCAGGAATCAAAAATCTATTATTTCTTTTTGTAGCCCACCAAGGTAAAAGCTTCCCGTAATCTTGTCCGCCTCCAAAAGGCCAATAAAGTTGAGGTGTTATATAATCCACCACTTGTTCATTAAGCCAAGTTACCGGATCACAATATATTTCACTATACGCATCCAATCCGTAAATTCCGCTTGGGACACCACTTTTCCAAATTCCAAAAGGACTTACACCAAATTTTACATAAGGTTTAACGGTTTGAATAGAATTATAAACCATTCTTATCAGCTCATTTACATTATCACGTCTCCAGTCATCTATATTAGAAAAACCACGCGGATATGCAGAAAAAGTAGAGGCATCTTCATCTGTTATTCCGTTAAAACCTTTATCGGAATTTGGATAAGGATAAAAATAATCATCAAAATGAACTCCGTCAATATCATATCTTGTAACAACATCCATAACAATATTTTTAACATATTCACGAACTTGCGGCAAACCGGGATTGAGTATTTTAATATTAATTTTATTGAAAGTTAAAATCCAATCCGGATGTTTTATGGTAACATGATTATTGTCTAAATTATAATTCCCTATTTCTCTAACAGCCCTGTACGGATTAAACCATGCGTGAAGTTCCATCCCACGTTTATGTGCCTCTTTAATTGCAAATCTTAGCGGATCGTAAAAAGGTTCCGGAGCTCGCCCTTGCTTACCATTTAACCAATATGACCAAGGTTCAATTGATGATTGATAAAATGCATCACATTCGGTGCGTATTTGGAATATTACAACATTAACATTTACTTCGGCTAGTTTGTCTAGCAATTGTATCAGTTCTTCTTTTTGAGCTTTAACGGAAAGATTACGTGATGATGGCCAATCCAAATTTACAACGGTGGCAACCCAAGCACCTCTAAATTCCCTTTTAGTGGTTATACTTTGTGATAGCAAAACTAAAGGCAATAGAAACAATAACAGTAAAAGTTTTTTCATTTTTTGATATGTTTATTTATAAAATTTTATATTCTAATTTACACTTTTGTTTTGTTATATAAAAAAAGTCCGGTTAAAAATAACCGGACTTTTAATAAAACAACCGAATAATTTATTACAAAATTAGATGTTACTTCAATAATGTCATCTTTTTTGTTATTTGCGTTGCACCGGATTTTAAACTGTAAATATATGTTCCGCTGGATAAATCCTTTCCGTTTAATGTAGCTTTATAATTACCTGCTGCTTTTACTTCATTTACCAATGTAGCAACTTCTTGACCTAATATATTATATACTTTCAATGTTACAAAACCGGATTTTGGTAATGTAAAAGATATTGTTGTTGTAGGGTTAAAAGGATTCGGATAATTTTGAGATAAAGTATAGTTTGCCGGTATTTCGTCAGATGTTTTTTCTACACTTACTGTTGGATTATAATTCCAAATAGTAACTGTACTATAATCCCAATCAGCAAGATACATTTTTTTACCGTCAGCAGTCCACGCAGCACCTCTTGGACTATAAAAACCACCTTTAGTTGAATCACCCATACGAATACCGCAGCTATCTACTATTTTACCTGTAGAAACATCAAATGCATACCATTGTGAACCTTTAAATGCACCCGGTCCGGACCAATCGTCCCTTAGATTACCAGCCCATAAAAGTCCGTCAGGTGCAAAATCCAAACAACTAACCCACATATTTACTTTTTCAAAAACTGTATCTCTACCATCCTCTGTTTTACCGGCAACATTAAACCAATTACCAAGTGTATCTACCGGTTCAAACGGAGTTAACCCGGGAGCATCACTATGATATACAGGCAATCCAAATCCATTCCAAGTTGAACCTGTATAAAGAGTAGTACCATCTGAACTGATTTCAATTGTTCTATTTATATAGTTCATTGTATCAATTGCATTGCCTAATGTATTAAAATCCGCGTCTAAAATATACATTGGAGATTTTTGGCCCAGTAAAGCCATAACATAAATATTACCGTCTGCAGGTGATTGTACTGCTTCGGTAACATATTTATCTAACGGATGATGCCATTTTCTCACAGCTTTACCGGTTTTGTAATCTACTTCATATAAAGTTTTACTTTCTGCTACTAATAAGTTTCCATTATTTAATATCTCTATGCCTCTACTGTGCATATCCAAAGTATCAACAGTACCATCCGGAAATTCTAAAAACCGAATTGGCGAAAAACTTACATGTTCGGCTGTAACCGGATCTAAAACATATATTGGGTTTATAATTAATGTATCACCTGTTGTAGTAAAAAGTGTATCATGTGTCATATCACCATAAGTTGTTATCCATACATTACCGTCAGGTGCTATTTGAATACCTGTTATTCCTGTTCCATTAGATTGCGGAACATGGAAATCATAGAAGAGTTTGTCAAAAGTAACTTGTGCGTTTAATATTCCCGCAAATAGGAATATTATTAAAAATAAAGTTTTAATTTTTTTCATTAGCTTCTCCTTACTTTGTTAAAAGTGTTAGTTAGTGTTAACTTATAAAATTATTTAGTTGTTTATATTACTAAATAATTTTTAATAAGAATTTTGCTGAAAAATTTCTTTACCTTATAAAGCATTATATTCTAAAAAAGTCCGGCTATTTTAATAGCCGGACTTATAAAACTGATGACGCTATACTATTTCAATAATGTCATTTTCTTGGTGATTTGTGTATCACCGGATTTCAAGCTATAAATATAGGTACCACTTGATAAATCTTTTGCATTTAATGTAGCTTTATAATTACCTGCTGCTTTTACTTCATTTACCAATGTAGCTACTTCTTGTCCTAACATATTATATACTTTCAATGTTACAAAACCGGATTCCGGTAATGTAAATGAAATTGTTGTTGTAGGATTAAAAGGATTCGGATAATTTTGAGATAAAGTATATTT
>JALSNL010000113.1 GCA_026987055.1 Melioribacteraceae bacterium
TAACAGAATACCGGAAATAAACGGATTGCCAAGTTGCCTAACTAAAATAATAAAAACTTTTTCGGAATTAACAGTATCCAAATGTGGTGAAACCGTAATAAATCCAACCATTCCAACAACTACTGCTGCTGTTAAACTGATTACTACCCAAATCATAGCAATTTTTCTAGCTTTACTCAGTTGTTTAGAATCTTCAATTGCCATGAACCTTGCTAAAATATGCGGTTGTCCAAAATATCCTAATCCCCAACCAAATAAAGAAACAATAGTAATTAAAGAAATTTTCTCTCCGTTATTCAAAGTAAAAATATTTAATAGTTCCGGATTTGCTTGATTTATTTTTTCAATAGTTTCATAAACACCTCCGGCATTAGAGATAGCCAATACAGGTACGATTATGATTGCAAAAAACATTATGGAACCTTGATAAACATCCGTCCAGCTAACAGCTTGAAAGCCGCCAAGGAAAGTATAAGAAACTATAATTGCTCCTCCTACTAACAGAGCTGTGGTATAGGAGAAATGGAAAACAGTGCTAAATAATTTAGCTCCGGCGACAAATCCAGAAGAGGTATATATTAAAAAAAATATTAATATAAAAAATGCTGAAAAAACTCTTAACATTTTTGATTTTGCTTTGAATCTATTTTCAAAATAATCGGGCAAGGTTAAAGAATTACCCGCAATTTCCGTATAGATTCTTAAACGTTTAGCTATAAACTTCCAATTGATATATGTCCCAATTAAAAGTCCGATTAATAACCAAACAGATTCTACACCGGAGAGATATGCGTAACCGGGTAAACCTAATAACAGCCAACCACTCATATCCGAAGCTTGTGCACTTAGAGATGTTACCCAAGCATTTAATTTTCTACCGCCAAGTATATAATCGGAAAGATTTTTTGTACGTGAATAAAAATACCATCCAATAAAAATCATCCCAATCAAATACAAAGCAAATGAAATAGCTATTCCTAATTGAGAATTATCCATAACCGGTAATTTAATAAAATTCTAATTTTGTTTTAAAATAAAAAAGGCATACTATTAAAAATAATATGCCTTCAAAAATATTTAGTATTTAGATTATGAATTTATTTTTTCAGCTTCTTCTTTTTTATGTTTTTCAGTTTTCTTTTCTTTTTTCTTTCTACTGAAAATTGAACTTTTTTCATTACCGTTATTTCTTGCATAAGCATAAGCATATTTATAATAGGAACCATAACTACTTTGCACTTCAAACTTATTAAGTAAAGCACCAATAAAGGAACTATTTTCTCCTGACTTTAACAATTGAACCGCTTTTACCATAAGTTCTACATCAGTTTGATCGGCACAAACAACAAGAATAGTTTCATCAACAATACGTGATAATATTTCAGCATCCGTAACAGTTAAAACCGGTGGTGAATCCAATATTACCAAATCAAATTCATTATTTAGTTTTCTAATAAAAGATTTCATACCACGGGAATCAAGAATTTCCGATGGATTTGGCGGTATTGTACCGGCAGGGATAAAAAATAAATTTTCTATTTCACTTTTTCTAACTATTTCTTCAAAAGTAGCTCTACCAACAAAATAATCGGTAAATCCCGGAAAACGTTTTTGATTAAATATATTGTGAATTCTGGGTTTCCTAAGATCACAATCTACAATGACTGTTCTTCTATTTGCGAGAGCAAAACTACCAGCTAAGTTAGAGGAAATAGTTGACTTGCCCTCCCCTGGAGCAGAAGAAGTAATAAGAATTGTTTTTGTTTGTCCTTCAATTTTAGAATACCTTATACGTGTTCTAAGAGCTTTAAAAGCTTCGCTTGCAACCGAATCAACACCGGAAACAATTAACTCGGTACCATTTTTACTTAATGCTTTTATATTATCAACACTTGGTACCCAGCCGATTAGGTTTATATTTTTATTTTCAATATCTTCCGGACTTTTCACGCGACGATCAAAATAATTAACCAATAAAGCATAACCGAATGCTAAACCTAAACCTAATACCAATCCTATTAAAATAATTAATTTTCTATTTGGTTTTGCCGGTTCCTTTGGTATTCTTGCATAGTTTAACACTAAAACATTACCGGTTGTGGATTGCTCATTAATCAAAGCTTCTTGATATTTTTCTTCCAAAAGAATAAAAAGTTTCTCATACGATTTTACTTCTCTGGTCAATCTTGCTAATCCAATAGTTCTTTGTGGCAATGATTCAAATTTATTTTCGTATTGTTTTATAAATTCTTTTAATCTTGAATAGGAAGCAGCCAAAGATTGATATTTGACTTGTTCTTCAAATATTTTTTGTGTAATTACTTTAATTTCTTCCGGTGTCGCTGCTAACAATGAAGCTTGATATTCATCAATCCTTTCTTTTAGCTTCATTTTCAGGTCTTTTAATTTTTTATCATGTTGCCTAATTAGCTCGGGGTTTGCTGTTTCACTACCGGTAGAAAGTGCAAAATCTTTTATAGCTTCTTGTTCGGCTATTTGCTCTTGAAGTTTTGTAATATAAGGTTCCGATGTTTTATTTTCAAGATAATTGGAAAGTGTAGGATCTTTCTTTTTTAATTCCTCTTTATATGCCACTAAGTTTTCTTTGGCTATCGACATTTCAATTGAAGTAGAATTAATTTTAGCTTGCAAATCAGTAATTGTTTCAATCAAAGATTTTGCTTGTTCATCCAATTGAATTACGCCGCCTTTAAGTTGAAAATTTTTAAGATTATCTTCAGCAGCAATAAGTTCATTTAACTTTTCTTCTTTTTGTTTTTTAAGAAACTCTTTTACTTTACTAACTTGTTTTCTATTATCTAACAAATTAAATTCTTTATAAACGCGAGAATAAGTATTTGCAATTAGAGAAGCTTCTCTGGGTGAAGGAGACTCGACGGAAATTTCTATAAAATCCAAACCACGTTTTTGTTCAACCGAAACTTTCTTTTCTAGCATTTTTACAATTTCGTCAAAGGATTTTATTTTAACCTTACTTTCACTTTCAAAATATCCTTTATCTAAAACCAACGAAAACATATCATGATTTTTAGATGTCATAAAAGAATCTATAATTTCCGTAGCAACCCTTTCACGAATTGTAATATTCTTAATTGTTTCTATCTCATTTGCTATAAATCTATCTGCCTTACCGCCGCCACCAAACTCCGGTAAAAATGAAGAAGCATCTAAAATACTGCCTTGCGGTTCGGAAATTTTTAACATTGTGCTAGCTTTATATATATCCGTAGCAGTAATAGCATAAAAAATAGCTAATGAAAGAACTACTAAACTAATGATTAAAACCGGCAATTGATGATGCCTTAAGATATTGATGTAATCTCTTAATGAATGAGTTTCTTCTTCCACCATTAATTGCTTAAGGTATGCAAGATCGTTGTTGTTTATATCGTTTAGATTATTATTCGCCAAACTTTCTTTTCTCCAAATTTAATAATTTTGTACTGTAATGTATAAAGTTGCTAGTATACTTAAAGCTGAAACTACTCTAAAACCTAATGATAACCAATCGGTAAAATACATTCTGGATTCACCGGGAACAACTAAAATATCACTTCGTTTTAATGTTGGTACTTTACGGTATTTTGAATCGAGTCCGTTTTCCCACATTAAATCGTTATAGTCAATTGGTATCATTTGTTCTTGATTCTTATCATTAATTCTATAAATTCGTAAATCATCCAAATTTGATGATTGAGTTGGTCCGCCTACATAAGAAAGAAGATCAATAATAGTAGTATAATCCGGCACAATGTACCTTCCCGGATATTTAACAAAACCCCAAACCGAAACTGTAATATTCACAGCTTCCGGATCGGAATAATCATATAATCCGCCGTAAATATTTTGTCTGGCTTTACCGGCAGAATATACTGATCCTAATTCATAATCACGAATTTGAGAATAATTTAGACTTGTAAAACTTAAAAGGATAACAAATGTAAAAATATATTTTTTCATAATGGCTAACTTAAAAGTTAAAAAAATTGTTACTGTACAAAAATATTAAAAACATTTATTGTTTTATTATTTAATATAAATTTAATACCAAGTAAAATACAAATTTTTTTATAAAAAGAAATCAAAATTTTTAGATAAATGAAAAATATAAAAGATATACGTAATAATTAAGCAGATGCTTGATTAAACAATAGAATATTTTTTAATCCAAATATTTAATTAAATATTATATTCCATAACCAAAAACAAATGAAAAGTCTCTATATAATTTAGTATTAAATTCCGTTTTTTCTTTGTTCTTGGCTTGCTCAAATTCAATATACTGAAAATGTGCTTTTACA
>JALSNL010000114.1 GCA_026987055.1 Melioribacteraceae bacterium
TATAAGCTCTATTCTAAGATAGAATAAGTGATATTAAAAAATTCACTCTTTTTATGCATAAAATAAAGTAAGTA
This sequence comes from Melioribacteraceae bacterium, assembly GCA_026987055.1. Classification (GTDB taxonomy): domain Bacteria; phylum Bacteroidota; class Ignavibacteria; order Ignavibacteriales; family Melioribacteraceae; genus JALSNL01. The sequence goes on from JALSNL010000114.1 coordinate 75, forward strand.
TTCTCAAAACTCCGAGGTTTTGAATGCTAATAATATACTAAACACGATTTGGGTTTCGGATTTTTATTGTCATACCGGTTTGTGATTTTTGCAATACCGGTATCTGTTAGGTCAATAGATTCCGGTATTATACAAAAAGCGTATAAACCGGAATGACAGTTTGATGTGTTTCATAAATCCGAAAACCGCTTTAGTTTTAGTATAAATTACAGTAAACAGTTTTACAATAGATTAAACTAAAGTTATTCTCTTGATTAAAACCTCGGATGTTTAAGTTGTTGCTATCTATCCTATCATAGAATAGAGGGAAAATATAAACACATTGAAAAATAGAAATAATATTATGATACATAATAAATTATCGGCAATACTTTTTCCTTTTATAATTTTTTTTATAAGCTGTTCTTATAATAGTGATATGATTACCGTGCCAAATATTTCAATTATTCCGAAACCTACAAAAATAGAAATTAAAGAAGGTCAATTTGATTTCTCTAACAAAATTGTAATAGTTACTAAATATAATTCGGATAAAGTAAATGATGCAATTAAATATTTTTCTAAAAGACTGAAAATAACAGGCAATATTGATGCGGAAAAGTCCGAAAAAAAACTTAATAAGAATTGTCAGATAATTGAAATAAAACAAAAGTCCAAAATTAAAAATGAAGCATATAAGCTAACGGTTTCAAATAATAAAATAATAATTGAAGTATCAAGCGGAAGCGGACTTTTTTATGCTTTCCAAACAATTTTACAATTGTTGCCACCGCAAGTTTATTCAGATACAGAACAAGTGAATATTGCTTTTACTATTCCATGTGTAACAATTGAAGACGCTCCTGCCTACAAATGGCGTGGATTTATGCTGGATGTTTCTCGCCACTTTTTTCCAAAAGAATTTATATTTAAAGTGCTTGACTACTTGGCTATTCATAAACTTAATACATTCCATTGGCATTTGGTTGATGACCAAGGTTGGAGAATTGAAATTAAAAAATATCCTAAGCTTACCGAAATTGCTGCTTGGCGTGCCGATAGGGAAGACCAACCGTGGGATTCAGAGAGAGAACCGCAAAGGAAAGGAGAGAAAGCAACCTATGGCGGTTACTACACCCAAGAAGATATAAAAGAAATTATAAAATATGCAGAAGAAAGATTCATAACCATAGTGCCCGAAATAGAAATGCCGGGACATTGCAGCGCAGCATTAGCCGCTTATCCGCAGTATTCATGCACAGGAGAGCATCTTACTGTTCCCGTGGGAAGTGTTTGGCATGATAGAAAAGTCTATTGTGCAGGTAAAGATTCTACATTTGAATTCCTTGATAATATTTTAGCGGAAGTAATGGAATTATTCCCAAGCAAATATATTCACATTGGCGGAGACGAAGCACAAAAAGATGCTTGGAAGATTTGTGAAAAATGCCAAACAAGAATTAAAGAGGAAGGACTGCAAAGTGTGGAAGAATTGCAAGGCTATTTTATTAAACGAATTGAAAAATTTATTAATTCAAAAGGTAAAATTCTAATTGGTTGGGATGAAATTCTTGAAGGCGGACTTTCACCAAATGCAACCGTTATGTCTTGGCGTGGATTAAGCGGAGGAATAACTTCGGCACGTGAAGGACATGATGTTGTTTTTTCTCCTACTAATTATTGCTATTTCGATTACTACCAAGGTATTCCGGATAACGAACCTAAAGCCATCGGAGGATATCTTCCGTTAAATAAAGTTTATTCGTTTGATCCTTCGTTAAAAGATAGTTTATCTAAAAACGAACAAAAGCATATACTCGGAGTTCAAGCAAATCTATGGACTGAATATGTCCCAACAGAATCTCATGCGGAATATATGATGTTTCCTCGTCTTGCAGCTCTATCTGAAGTAGGCTGGATAAAGGGAGAAAATAAAGAGTGGAATGATTTTTCGAAACGATTGGAAAAACAGTTTTTACGCTACAATTTCTTAGGTGTTAATTATTCTAAATCCGCTTACAACGTTACAGCAAATTATAAAGTAGATAAAGAGCAACGTAATATAATTGTAACCTTAAAAAATGAAATTGGGAATACTCAAATCCGCTACACTACTGATGGAAGTGAACCAACAGCAAATAGTAGTCTCTACACAAATCCGTTTCATATCGATAAAGTGTTAACAATTAAAGCGGCAACATTTAAAAACAAGAAGATTGTTTCGCGTGTAATTAAGCTTGATGTGTTGGCAAATATAGCAACCGGATTACCTGTAAAAGTTCAATACCAATACGATGAAAGATATCCGTCAACGGGAAACTATGCTCTTACAGACGGAATTAGAGGAAGTATAAATTACAGAGGTAGTGAATGGCAAGGTTACTTTGGTGTTGATTTAAATGCTACAATCGATTTGTTAGAAAGTAAGGAGATAAATAAAGTTACAGTCTCTTTTTTGGAATCAATTGGTGGTGGAATCTTTTTCCCAAAAGAGATTGATGTTTTTGTTTCAGAGAATGGAAATGATTTTAGTAAGGTTTCAACTCTAAAAATTGATAAAACCTCAGCTAAAAACGGAACAGTTCTCGAAGCATTTGCAATTCCGTTTGAAACAGTAAAATGTAGATTTGTTAAAGTTGTTGCAAAGACTATCGGCAAATGTCCGAAAGGGCATATATATGAAGGAACGAAAGCATTTATGTTTGTTGACGAAATTGTTGTGGAATAAAAACATCAAAGAATAAAAGGAGAACCATTTTATGAAAAAAATAATTGTATTATTGTTGATGGTAATAGCAACAAATTTTACTTTTTCTCAAAGCAGTAAAGAAACCGAAGTTATTATAAGAAAAATTGCTGATAAAATTGTGAAAGCAAATGTTCTTGAGTTCGTAGATTCGAAAACAGGAGAGAAATATACACAATTGACACAGGATACTGATATGCGTTTTATTAATTGTGCTACCGAGCTTTGTGATTGGGAATATCCAAGTGGTGTATTAAATGTTGCAATGTTAGAGCTTGGCAAACTTCTTGAAGATAAAAAATATATAAATTATTCAGTAGATACGTATCAATTTATTTTTAACAATGCCCCTTTTATTACAGAAATTCCTGAAGGACGAAATAAATGGAATGCCGCGTTAGGACGACTTTTAAAACTTGAAGAATTAGATGATTGTGGAGCAATGGGTTCCGGATTATTTGATGTATATTTTTATTACGATAAAAAAGATGAATACTTGGCATATTTTAACAGAGCAAGCAATTATATTATAAATATTCAAGATAAATTAGATGACGGAACATTGTGCAGGGAAAGACCAGTGAAATACACAGTTTGGGCAGACGATTTATATATGGGTATTCCATTTATTGCACGGATGGGAAAACTTACCGGAGAAAAAAAATATTTCGATTTTGCTGCAAAGCAAATAATACAATTCACAGACTATCTTTGGGATGAAAGCAAAGAGTTATATCACCATTGTTGGCAAAGCGACGATAGCACAAACGGTGTTGCTCACTGGGGTAGAGCAAACGGTTGGGTTATTGTTGCACAAATTGAATTGTTGAAGCATCTTCCAAATGATTATCCACAACGGGAAAAACTATTGAGTATTCTTAAACAGCAAATTAATGGCGTAGCACGTTATCAAAGTGAATCCGGATTATGGCATCAAATATTGGATAAAGAAGATTCCTATCTTGAAACATCAGCAACTGCAATGTTTACTTATGGAATTGCCGCAGCAGTTAACGAAGGCTGGATACCCGAACGATATATATCGATTGCACTAAATGGTTGGGATGGATTAAAAACTACTATAACAAAAGACGGAACTGTAAAAGGCATTTGTGTAGGAACCGGAATTGATAGTGCTATGAAACATTATTATACGCGTCCTACTTTGGATGATGATATTCACGGTATAGGTCCGGTTATTATGGCAGGAACTGAAATTATAAAATATCTAAAAAGTAAAGGGAAATAGGTCAAGATTATGAAATCATTTTTTATAAAAATAATGTCACTTTTATTGCTGTTTTTTTTCAGCGGACAAATAATGGGGTTTGAAGACCACTCATTTTACAGTAAGGAATTTAATTCCCAACGTTTTTACAGAATCTATTTTCCTTCATCTTATTCAAAAAATATGAATAAACATTATCCTGTAATTTATTATTTTCACGGATGGAGCGGGCGTTATAAATGGGAAGCCTATGGCATTTCTCATAATCCATATTACAAAGGTAAAGCACGAAAACATCCGCCGTTTATTGCCGAATGGGAAGATTATGTTAAAAATCATGATGTAATAATTGTTACTTGGGACGGATACGAACCTAAATACCAAACAGGCAAGTACGAAAGGGACGGTATTAAATTTGGTAGTTGCCAACCTTACGATTATTTGCGTGCGCACAATGTGAACAGAAATATTAGAGGTTTGGATTACAGAAAATATTTCGTTGAACTTATAGAGCATATTGATAGTACATACAGAACAATTCCGGACAGAAACCACAGAGCTGTTACCGGATTAAGTATGGGCGGCTTAATGGCAAATTATATTGCCGGTCAGAGCAAGGATTATATTAATTCTATGAGCTCATTTTGTCCGGCTGATAATTATCCGCTTTTCGGAATTAAAGGGCAGCAAGTAGTTTTTCCTATTTTAGAAATGTACCGTTCGTTAAAAGGGATAGCCGTACGCCTAACAATGACTGATGGGGACTGGCTTAAGTACAACGATTTGGCAATGAATCAATTATGGTCAGCAGCTGATTTAACACATTATGAATTTCACGTTGCTCATTTTAGAGATCATTATGCAGCGGATACTGAAGAACAGCTTGATTTTCATATGAAGCATTTTACCGATAATGCTGCTATTCCGCAGAGGTGGAATTATGTTTCTCCGGGTTATCCTTCTTTCACTGTTTTTGGTTACGATGTTGATGTAAAAAGAGATAAACCGGCACTTACTTTGTTTGAAAAGATGAGCAAGGGTAAAATTAAAATATATGCCCGTACATTCTTACCGGAAGGACCAATTGTACAAAAGGAATCGATAAAAATTAAAACGGATTTGCCATACCATCCATATACAATTACTGCTTATAATATTTCAAACAATAAGTTTAGCAATCCGCTTGCAGAAAAAGTAGATGAGAACAGATTAGGATTTAACCTAAATGGTGGCGGATATATTGTTGGTATAAATGGTGGAGAGCTTGGAGATGCTCCTCAAATAGCTATTGTTGATAAATATAACAGAGACCGCCAATATTTTGAAGTTGAAAAAGAAAACGAGCTGGAAATAAATATTGTTAATGTTGGGAATAAGACCGCTGAAAATATGGAAATTACCGCTACTTCTTTACATCCTTTTATTTCGTTTTTGCAAAATAAAATTTTTATAAAAAATCTTAAAGCCGAAAAATCCGTTGATAAAGCGAGTAAAATCAGATTTAAATTCTCAAAATATTATGAAGAAATTTCAATGGGGGATATCATACTCGAAATAAAAGTCAACGGAGTTGTAGCCGATACACAAAAAGTTATTTTTTATGAAACTCCAAAAACCTCGTACGTTAATGCTAACGATGTAATTATTCTTGACGGACGTACGGTTAAAAACGTTCCGATTTTTCATCAAGAACGTGATGCTGTTCAGTTAGATTCTCTTTCGGGAGGAATTGGTAACGGCAACGGTATTTTAGAAAAAGGTGAAGATGCTCTTATATTTGTTAGAATTGCAAAAGGAATTTCTTGCAGAGATACAAATTCGTTTCATAAAACTTTACTTATCAATCCTTATACCGATAAATTTGTAAAGGTATCTAAATTAAAATATGATGAAAAAATTTATCAAGCCGGTGCAACAAGTGTTTCGTCAATTATATCTGTTACAAATAGTTTGCCTCAATCTCACAAGTTTGATTTTTGGTTTAAGATTGAAAGTCTGTACAATGACAAAAACGACCCGACGGCAATAAGTCCGGTGTATGCATTTAGATATGATTATCGTAGAGTAAAACTCGAAACAAAATAGAAGGTAATATGAAAAATTTATTATGGTTAAATCTGTTTTTGTTGCTGCTGCTATTTGGTTGTAAAAAGCAAACTGGAATTAAGATTAATATTGAAAATAAAACTGATCAAAAAATTACGTATCAAGCAGTAGCAATTAAAATATCGGAATTGCCAAAGATGAACTTAAACGAGTTAGTTGCATTTGAAGGGAATAAGCAACTTCCGACACAATTAGTTGATTCTGATGGCGATGGTAAAACGGATGAATATCTTTTCTTGATTAACCTTGAAGCTAAAGATTCAAAAATTATTACACTTAAAAAATCGGAACATAAAAAGATTTTTAAACAACGTGCTCATGCGGAAATATCGGAAAAAAGAGATTACAAATTAGTTGATGGTGTATATACTGGAGGGAAATTTGTTTCTGTAAAAAGAACTAAAACACCTAAAGGACATGTAGATCATAATCTATATTATAAATGCGAAGGACCTTGTTGGGAATCGGATAAGGTTGCGTATCGTTTTTATATTGACCAGAGAAACGCTACAGATATTTTCGGTAAAAAAGTTAATGATATTATTCTACCAAATATCGGCCATACTTATGATAAATCCGGTAACGAAACATATCATACAATGGCTAATTGGGGAATGGATATTTTTAAAGTCGGTAACTCGCTTGGCATCGGCTCGTTTGCCGCTTTTGTTAATAACAAAGTTGAAATGATTACAAAAAGAGATAGTGTTATTTCTTTGGTTACAAATGACGGACCAATTTACGCATCTGTAAAAACAAACTACTTTGGTTGGCATGTTAACGATAAAAAAATAGATGTCGAAATCAATCTTTCCATTGTTGCCGGAAGCAGATTAACAAAATGCGAAGCTGTTGTTAGCAACCAAAATTTGCTTTATTGTACCGGACTTTCCAAACATAACGGAACTGAATTACTAAAATCTACTAATAGCAACAAGTGGAACTATATAGCTCTTTGGGGTAAGCAATCTTTGTCGAACGATAATCTTGGTACGATTATTTTTTATAACAAAGATTACCAACCAAATATAACGGAAGATAATTTAAGTTATATTGTAACGTTCACTTCGTTAAGAAAAAAGATTAAGTATTATTATGCTGCTTGTTGGGAACAAGAGGTAAATGGTATAAAAAATAAAAAAGAATTTTTGAGATATTTGAATTATGAAATTGAGAAATTAAATAAACCAATTAAACTAAGTATTAAATAAAAAGTCTCAACAATATTATTTAATTTTATTAAGGTGAAATAGAATAAAGACTATAAAACAATTGTTAAAGAGTAAAGTTTTTTTGAAAAATTATTTGCTTTTTATAAATTATATTTATTATGTTAATGTTATCTTTAGAGAATCTTAATGTTTAGAAAAAGAGCAAAATTAAGCGATAGAGAGTTATTTGGTTTGATAAAAAAAGATGACGGTAAAGCCGTTAAAATTTTATACAAACGCTATTACGATAAATTATGCCATTTTTCTTATGGATATATACAAAGTAGAGATATAGCTAAAGATATTGTATCGGAAGTTTTTCTAAATATCTGGCTAAAAAGAGCTACGCTAGATATTACTACAAATTTTAATGCATATCTGTATAAAGCCGTTCGTAATCGTTCAATTCGTTTATTAGCTAAAGAAAAATCAAATCTGCAAAAATTTCAAATTACTGATAGTATAAATGCTTTTTCGGATAATTCACCATTTGATAAAATTCAATATGAAGAATTGGAAAAAATAGTAGAAGCAATTCTAAATAAATTACCACCCAAAAGAAAAATTGTATTTAGATTAAGCAGAATAGACGGATTATCTTATAAAGAAATTTCGGAAATTTTATCAATATCGGTTTACACAGTTCAAAATCATATGGTAAAAGCCATGAAGTATATAAATGAACAATATCCGAGGATAAAAAAAATTATAATGTTACTTTTATATTTACCAATGTTCAAAATATTTTTGTCTTAGAGTAGCAGATTTTTTTTTTTCATGTATCTTATAATTAATGATGAACACGAAAAAAGAAAAATTTTTAACCTTAACCGTAAGGTATCTTTCCAAAGAAACAACATTGGAAGAAGAAAATTTATTAGAAGAACTACTAAAGGATAATTTTTATAGTAATTTATTTGAAGAAATATCAGCAAATTGGAACCATATAGATCTTGATGATGATGTAAGTTTTGATTTTGGGGAAGGGGCGGAAGATTTATATAATAAAATTATTAAGTATGATCCTAACTTTAACTGGGAAAAAATAAAAAAAAATAGACGATTGTTTCTTCCAAAAGTAGCTGCTTCCTTAGCCTTTTTGTTTTTCTTCATATTATCTATATCTTATGTGTTTTTACCCAAAAACAATAATCGGTCAATAGCATCTTTAGAAGAAAAAATAACAAAAGCCGGACAAAAATCAATTATTACATTGTTTGACGGAACAAAAATTATTTTGAATGCGAATAGCATATTAAAATATCCTCATCATTTCAGTAAATCCTCACGCGAAGTTTATTTAATAGGGGAAGCTTATTTTGAAGTTGCACATGATACTACAAGACCGTTTGTTGTTAAATCGGGAAAAGTTTCCACAACCGTATTAGGTACTAAGTTTAATATTTGTGCGTTCCCCGAAGATAAAAATATAAAGGTATCTTTAGTGGAAGGCAAGGTTTTGGTTTCCGGTAATATTAAAGATGAAAAATCTCATAGCTTTTACTTATCTCCCAAACAACAATTTGTTTTCAATAAAATTAATAATACCAGAGAGATAAAAGGTTTTAACATATTAGAAGAAGTTGGGTGGAAAGACAATAAATATGTATTTAAAAATACACCTATAAAAAAAGTTTTTAAAAATTTAAGCAGATCTTTCGGAGTTAAGTTTGCTTTAAATAATGATAGCAATAATAAAAGAATTACTGCAAATTTTTATAATGCATCTTTCTGGACAATTGTAAAAACTATCAAATCAGTTACAAAATTAAATTATTCCGTTGTATATGAGGATAAAAATATTAAAGAAATTAAATTTTATAATGCAAAAACTAAAACTATTTAGAACTGACAAAAAACTTAATTTTTTAGTAATAAAAAAAATGTTAGCTTTCTATCATAAATATTTAAGGGGTATAAAGTAAAAAAGTCATTTATTAATTTCATATAATAGTTTGTTATTAATTGGACTTTTGATAATTCTTTTTTACTCTGGTAGTAAGTGACAACAGCAAAATTTTTTTTGCAGGGAGTTTTGTAGGAAAGTTTAAGAATCGAAAAAAAAGTCGAGAATATTAATAATAAAATTTCGGCACTTGAGTTTTTTTAGATAGTTTTTGTAACCATTATATTAACTTTTGAGGAGTAAAGAAATGAGGAAACATTTGGATAGTTTAATAAAAAAAACTTTTATCTATGTCATCCTGGGGCTTTTACTTCAAGCTTTTTCAGTAAACATTATTGTAGCGTTAAATGTTAGTGTTGCTCAAGATTTAAATGATGTGGAAGTGAACTTAAATTTAGTAAATAAACCACTTGAGAAAGTATTTAGCAAAATTGAGGAACAGACTGAATTCAGGTTTTCATATCTTGATAAAGCAATTCCCTTAAAATCACCTACTACAATTAAAGCTAAGAATAGCTCTCTAAAAGTGGTACTTAATAAAATTGCAGCTCAACATGGTCTCTCTTTTAAAAGAATTAACCAACAAATTATAGTTGAAAAATATATTACTCAAAACAATTCACAGAAAGGCAAGATAAAGGGAATTGTATTAGATGCCAATAGCAAAGAACCATTGATTGGTGCAAATGTTATTATAAAAGGAACTTCAATAGGAGCAGCTACAAATATTGAAGGTAAATTTACTCTTCCTAAAATGAAATCCGGTGATTATATTCTAAAAATTTCTTATGTGGGATATAAAGATAAAGAGCAAAAGGTCACAATTTTATCAGGTAGAACCTTACAAGTTGAGATAGAATTGGACTGGATAGCAGTTGAAGGAGATTTAGTCTTAGTAACAGCACAAGCCAAGGGGCAATTAGCTGCTATAAATGAACAACTTTCATCAGATGAGATTAAGAATGTAGTATCAAAAGATAGAATTAGAGAATTACCGGATGCAAATGCTGCTGAGTCTGTTGGAAGATTGCCGGGTGTTTCACTAGTTCGTTCAGGTGGGGAAGGGGATAAAGTTGTTATACGTGGTTTGTCTCCAAAATATAGTAAAATAATGGTTGATGGAGTTTCCTTAGCAGCAACCGGAGAAAATGATAGAAGTGTATCTATGAGTTCTATTTCTTCGTATTCTCTTGAGGGTATTGAAGTAATAAAAGCTCCCACGGCGAGTATGGATGGTGATCAAGTTGGGGGCTCTGTTAACTTTAAAATGAAGACTGCGGATAAAGGGTTCCATGGTAATATTGTTGTAGAAGGAGCTTATAACAATCTAAAAAATTCATACTCCGATTATATGATTGTTGGTGATATTAGTGATAGGTTTTTTGATGATAAATTAGGCATCTTTGTTCAGTTATCTACAGACAAAAAAAATCTAAGTAGTAACCAAATGCATGCTGGGTACTATTTCGATAAAGACAAAGGACGTTCACTACGAACCGAAAGTTTAAATCTTAAAGATATTATTCGTGAACGCAAACGGTATGGGGGGACTCTTACAATCGACTATTTATTACCAGAAGGGAAGATATATTTTAAAAATTTTTTTAGTAGTGGTGATAATAACCAACAAACTTATCAAGAGAGCTTTAATAGATCAAGGTATCATGGATATAATACTTCGGACAACGGAAACAATCAACTAATTTATTCTAATATCTTTAATTACGAACAAACCGTTTCAATTTTTAAAATAAATGCAAAACTTTCACATTCATATTCAGAAACAAACGCACTTAATAATATTGGATTTGGTTTTTATAAAAATGGCGATATCAATGAATTCCCGTACGATATTGATCCTAAAGAGATTCCGGATTATTCAAAAAATGAAATAGATAAAACATTATGGTCTAACATTAAGGTTGGTGATCAAATTACAAAAGGAAGACAAATTGCGCTTTCGCTAGATTTTGAAACCAATTTTAGCCTTTCAAAACAACTAAATGGAAAAATAAAATTTGGTGGTAAAGGGTTATATACTGAACACTCCTACGATTACACGAATGGTTATTACGGTTCTATGGCTTCACTTGGGGGAAACATGTATAAAATACCAATTGTAAAGGCTTTCCCTTGGATGCAAGATATTGTCTCTATTGAGTCATTAGAAACAGATTTCACGATGCCTTATACAGTATTCATAGATAATAACTATAAGCATGGGGAATTCTTAAAAGGAAGATATACAATGGGTCCCGTTGCTGATATAGATTTAATGCGTGACATTATCAATGTATTAAAAGAGACACGTAATAAATTAATAAAATTAGGTGAAGACGATCCGTCATATTTTACTCCTTCAAATAAAACATCTGTAACAAATGATTATTCCGGTATCGAGCGTTTGTTTGCCGGTTATGTAATGTCAGATATTAATATCACTAATAAGCTTAAAATTATACCGGGAGTTAGATATGAAGTACAAAGAACTTCATACACCGGTGTTAGAGGTAAAACTCAACATTTTGTGGAGGTTAATTATCCTCATTATGATACAACAACTGTACGTAATAATTATTTCCTATTGCCAAGAATCCATTTACGTTATAAACCATATAATTGGTTACAAGTTAGGTTAGCTTATACCCAATCGCTAGCACGTCCAAATTATTCTGCTTTAATCCCAAGAGTGGATATAACTCCTAATTCAATTTTTGTAAATAATTATAATTTACGCCCGGAAAAAGCTGAAAGTTATGACATTAGTTGTTCTTTTAATGGGAACTATTTAGGATTGTTTACCATAGGTGGTTTTTATAAAGAAATAAAAGATAAAATATTTTTACAGAGAGATAGACTTCTTGAACATCCTGAAGATTATAACTTATCAAGTATTTATAAAGGGAAATTTTTTAATGCTAAGCAGAATAATGAAAATCTTTCTTATGTTAAAGGAATTGAGTTAGATTGGCAAACAAATTTTTGGTATCTACCCTCATTCTTAAAAGGAATAGTATTAAATATAAACTATACTAAAATATTCTCTAAAGCGAAATATCCTTTAATAAGATATGAATCAAAAGTTATAAATACACCGCCATATATAGTTAAAGAAGCTATTGACATAAGTTATTGGGACAGAATGCAACAACAACCTAATGATATTTTAAATATCTCGCTTGGCTATGATTATAAAGGTTTTAGTACTCGGGTTTCAATGTTTTATCAGGGAGATAATTTTATTACTAGTAAATACTATGAAGAAGAACATATTTTGACAGATAGTTTTACGAGGTGGGATTTATCGGTTAAACAGAAGTTGCCTTGGCAAAATATCCAATTATATTTCAACTATGTAAATATGAATGAAGGATTAGATAGAGATTTTATTAAGGGCAATAAAAAAACAAGTAGGCTTGAATACTATGGTAGTACTTTGCAGTTAGGTGTCAGATGGAATTATTAAAAGTAAACAAAAAAACATTTACTTTTGTTTATTAATAAACAATATGCTTGAGCATATAAAATTTACATATTTAATTAAAAAAGGAGGAGTTAAGATGGAAAAAAAGAAGTACGGTTATTTTATAATTATTGCAATGATATTCGCTTTGTCGAATATAATTTTTGCACAAGATGTTATTACTGTACCCAATGTATATAACGGACAAGCAATGGGAGCAATTAATAAATTTATTGTAGGCGATACTCTATCAGATGGAAGTAGAGCCCACCCCAATGCAATATATAGGTTGGAGAGAGGTAAAATATATTTTCAAGATCAAACAATGGATTTAAATTTTAATTTTACTCTTGTTGCTGACGATGAGGACCCTAATAGTCCTACACGTCCACCAATGGTTGTTCGTGGAGTTGATGATCAAGGTGCCTACACTCGTATTCTTTATCAATGCTATAACGATAATATTAAAATCAAAGTTAAAAATATTATATTCCAAGGAATACCTACTGATGAAAGTATTGTTTCCGGTAATGTTTATCTATTTACTCTATCCGGTAAAAATATAAGATTTGAAGCTAATAATTGTGTTTTTAACTATTGGCCTGGAAATGTTATTGAAAATAAAGGATATGGTTTAGAAAATTTTACTCTTATCCTTAAAAATAATATTTTTAGAAATAATGTGGGATTAGAGGATGCCTATAGTGGCTACAGTTATGTTGGTGGTGGAAAAGTTAAACAAGATTCTATAATTTTTCATAACAATACATTTTTTAACATTAGTGCATATATAATCTATTCCAAAGAGTATGCCGGTACATTTGAATTTTTACATAATACACTATTTACTTCATGCAAAGGTTCACTTAGACTTCCAAATTTAATTAATGCGCATTTTGAAGATAATTTGCTTTATAATTATCAAACTGTTGCACAAGATTCCGCTCACTGGGTAAGTAAACACTATGCAATGGTACAAATTAGAGAGATTAATGCCGAAGGATTAGCTGAAGCAGGAATAGCTTCCAATGAAGATAGACTCGTATCTTACAGAAATAATGTTTACGGATGGGACCAAAGAGTTAAAGATTTTTGGTCTGAATATCACTTGCATGAAGTTCCTTGGATGGGTCCAATTACCGATAGTTTATTTACTAAATATGATAATTTTATAGATGAAAATAATTTAGAAGCTAATCCTGGCTTTGATGCAGCAATGACAAAAGCTGTTTTGGATAAGCAATTAGAATGGAATGCAATTTATAGAACTACAAAAACTGGTTATGCAGATCGTATTTATGCTCCAAATGGTAAGTATTTTGATCTTCCATGGCCATTGCCTGAACATTTAACCTACACAAATACCAATTTACAGTCTTATGCACAAGGCGGATTTCCAGTTGGAGATTTGAATTGGTGGGGTAAAGTGGCTGATTGGGAATCATGGAGAGTAACTGGTGTAAGAAAAGATAATGGAGATAATCAAATCCCAAATAAATATGTTTTATCACAAAACTATCCAAATCCGTTTAATCCGACAACAGTTATAAATTTTAGTATTCCTAAAACTTCTAAAATTGAATTATCGGTTTATAATGTACTGGGACAAAAAGTAGCTACATTATTAAATAAAGAACTTGCAGCCGGTTCTTACAAATATGATTTTAATGCTAGTAATTTAACATCAGGAATTTATTTCTATAAATTACAAACTGAAAATTACTCGCAAACAAAGAAAATGATGTTACTTAAATAGTATCAAATTTGTTCCTGGTTAGTTAGTCCCCAATTGTGTAATTAAAATGCATAATTGGGGTGTTTTTTATATTGTAAAGCAGTTAAAACAAAATTATAAGTTTATGAAAAAGAAAATTCTATTATTTTTATTTGTGTTTATTGGTTGTAATTACTTTGCACAAACAGGTACTGTAAATAATCATATTAAAGTAAATCAATTGGGATATCCGGTTAATGCTAAAAAAATAGCGGTAATTTCAAATCCGAAAAACGGATACAATTCAAGTGAACATTTTTCACCCGGTACAACTTACGAAGTACGCAAGCTATCTGATAATTCGGTTGTATATAGCGGAAATATTACATCTTGGAATAACGGAAATACACATGTACAATCCGGCGATCAAGTTTGGCGGTTCGATTTTTCATCAGTTACAACTGCCGGAGATTATTATTTATACGATGTTGCAAACAATGTTTCGTCTTATAGTTTCAAAATAGCAAACGATGTTTACGATGAAATGTTAAGGCAAGTAATGCGTACTTTTTATTATCAAAGATGCGGTACTGCTAAAGCAACTCCTTATGCGGAATCTGATTGGGAAGATGCAACGGCTTGCCATATTGGAACGGAACAAGATACCGATTGCCGTTGGGTTTTGGATACATCTCCTTCCACATCAAAAGATTTATCGGGCGGTTGGCACGATGCCGGTGATTATAATAAATATACTAATACGGCAGATAATGTAATCCATGATTTATTATCGGCATACGAAGAAAATCCCACGTTTTGGAAAGATGATTATAACATTCCCGAATCCGGTAACGGAATACCCGATATAATTGACGAACTGAAATGGGAACTTGACTGGTTAATTAAAATGCAGCTTGATGACGGTTCGGTTCTTCATAAAGTATCGGTTACTACTTGGGCTACTGCAAGTCCGCCAAGTGCCGATACCGAAGTAAGAAGATATGCCGAAGCAACTTCTTCGGCAACTGTTTCAACTTGCGGAGCTTTTGCACATGCGGCAATTGTTTTGGCTACGTTCAATAACTCTTCTTTGCAAAGTTATGCAAACACATTACAAACCAAAGCGATTAATGCTTGGAATTGGTTGGAAGCAAATCCTGGCAAAATACCTTCGCATTATGATAATCAAGGTTTTTTAAATCCAGGGATTGAAGATGAAGAATATGATCAATATGCAAATAGAACCCTTGCGGCAGTATATCTTTTTAATTTAACGGGCGAAACAAAATACAAAGATTATGTGGATGCGCATTATACGGAACTTAGAATGTTTACCGAAACCTATCTCAATCCTTACGATGTTCCGTATCAAGATGCTTTACTCTATTATACCAAAACACCAAATGCAACCGTTAGTGTTGTAAATAATATTCTTTCCAATTATGAAACGGAAGTAAAAGAATGGCTGGATTATCATTTGCAAAATGTAGATGCATACGGTGCTTATTTACCTACGGACGATTACGATTGGGGAAGTAATCATATAAAAAGTGACCAAGCAAGTTTATATACATCCGCAATTTATTATAATATTGATGCGGCAAACAAAGACAACTATAATGATGCCGCCATAAGTATTATTCATAATCTTTTCGGGGTTAATCCAACGGCATTTGCATATTTTACAAACTCGGGCAATTATG
>JALSNL010000115.1 GCA_026987055.1 Melioribacteraceae bacterium
GTCTCGCTTCTTCTGTCATGCTGAGTGAACGTTTTTTGTGAACGTAATAACTCCGAACAAAAACAAAGGAGATTCTTCATCCCGATTGAAAAACATCGGAATTCAGAATAGCTTGCTCGCCTTCTTTTTGGTGAGACAATATTTATTGGAAACATTTTGCGTTTCACGTTTTTCGTCTTGCGACTTCCGTTCCTTATCTGTCATGCTGAGTGAATGTTTTTTGTGAACGAAGTAACTCAAAAAATCAAAATTTAAAAGATTCTTCATTCGCCTGGCAAATTCAGAATAGCTTGTTCGCCTTCTTTTGAGCAGAACAATTTGTAAGTTATTCTCTGCGAGACTCTTATAAACAAAGCTTATTACAGAGTAAAAAACATTTCCCTAATCTTCAATTGGTGTTCCGTCTTGTGTCCAAATTGTTAAGTTTGTTAAATCCTTATTTTCTTTTTTCTTAAAAATAAAAAGAGAACTAACAAAAGCTGTGGCAAATAAAAGAATATGACCAATCATTCCGGTATAATAAAGGTCAAACGGAACAGTTAGAGAATCAGGTAAAACACCTTGTTTGGCAAGAACAGTCCACACTGAAAAAACAAATGTAACGGCAATTCCAACCCAAACAGATTTTGAATTTGCTCTTGTTGTAACAAATCCTAATAAGTACATTCCAAAAACACCGCCCATTACAATTGAAGCTAAAATAGTGCCGGCATCTTGTATTGTTTTAGTATCTGCATATATTAAAATTATAGCACCGATTATCATAAATACGGATGCAACCGCTGCAGCAATCCAAGCAACATGCAAATAGTGTTTATCATCTTTATCTTTTACAAAATGTCTTCTATAAATATCATTTACAGTAACAGTTGAAATTGCGTTAATACTTGAATCCAAAGAAGACATTGCAGCTGCAAGTGCAGCGGAAATAACTATTCCGGCAACTCCGGGCGGCATATAATTTAGAATGAAAAACGGCATAATATGTTCCGCTTTTTGTGTACCGTTTAACATTTCTAATGCTTCTGGAGAAGGATTTACTTTAAAAAAAGCATAAAGAGCCGTTCCTATAAACATATAAAATGCCCAAATTGGAACATTTAAGAATCCAATAGTAAATAAACCTTTTCTAGCTTCCTTCATACTTCTGGCAGCAGCATATCTCTGAATTACATTTTGATTTGTACCATATTCTTGCAGCCAAACAGTCAGACCAACAAAAAGCATCATCAAACCGGTCTTATCCGAAAGAGAAAATCCCCAAGTAACAGGGTTTAATTGTCCGTTGCTTAATTCCGCTATAGCAAATTTATTATCGGCAGCAGCTATTTGTAGTATGTGAGAAAATCCACCGGGCATTTCCAATACAATTATTATTAGTACAACTATACCGCCAAGAACTAAAACTATTGTCTGTAAAACATCCGTCCAAATTACAGCATCAATTCCACCGACAATTGTATAAGCGGCAACTAAAACGCCTGCCAGTAAAACACTTGTTACCGCACTATAGCCGGTTATTTCGTGCATTAAAATTGATACTAGAAATAAAATTAATGCCAATCTTATAAGTTGTCCGATAATAAAAGTTACAGCCCCATAAACTCTTATAGAAGGACTGAATCTATCTTCCAAATATTCATAAGCCGAAATTATTTTTGT
The DNA here is from genome assembly GCA_026987055.1 of Melioribacteraceae bacterium. Classification (GTDB taxonomy): domain Bacteria; phylum Bacteroidota; class Ignavibacteria; order Ignavibacteriales; family Melioribacteraceae; genus JALSNL01. The sequence goes on from JALSNL010000115.1 coordinate 1,663, forward strand.
TCTTCTAAAAAACGGTAAGAAAAAATAAGCCGCCAGCAAAACGGCAACCGGTAATGTAAAATTAGGTAGGAACCTAAGCCATGCGGTTTTGTAAGCATCTGCCGGATATGCTAAAAATGTTACGGAACTAATTGATGTTCCAATCATACTCATACCTATCACCCAGCCGGAATAAGATCTTCCTCCAACAAAATATTCCTCTGTACTTGTATTTTTTCTGGAAAAATAAATTCCCATTACAACAAGTGCCAACATGTATAGTATAAGTGTGGTAATATCCAACCAATGCAAATGCATATTTTCTCCGGTAATTTAGTGCAAAATAATTATCGCCATTTCATAAGAGCAATATTTAACGCTTCCTCCACCCTTTTTCTCGGTCTATGAAAATAAATCATTCCATGTCCCGGAAGCATTATATCAGTATCTATTTTAGAAAATTTAAGTAGCGATTGTATGTATTTTTCTTTATTAAAATCAATAGAACCGCTCCAACCGTGATATCCGTCAAGTAAGGTTCCAATAATATCACCGCTTACAACTATTCTTTTTCCTTCATAAGTAAAAAAGTAAGCCGTACATCCCATGCTATGTCCGGGTAAATGTATTGCTTCTAATTCAATTCCGAATAAATTGATTTTTTCACCGTCTGAAATAATCTTATCAACTTCAAAAGGGACAAATGATTTATGATATAGATAAGGACATGTTCTATCATCCCCTTTTGCTACGGCATCGGCAGTTTCGGCTACGGAGATAAATTTCACACCTTTTTCTTTTAGAATATGACCGCCACCAGCATGATCGAAATGCGGATGTGTTAATAAACAATATTTAATATCATCATGATTAAGATTCCAATAATTCATATTATCAAATATTTGTTGCATTGTATCACCACAACCGGTATCAAACATTATCAAACCTTCGTTACATTTTATAATATATGTATTAGCATCATTGTAACCTGCCTCTTTGCCGTCGTAAGTAATTCCATTTAAATCACCGCCAACTTGAAAAAGATTTTTTAATATTTGCATAGTATCTTTCTTAGAAAATTATCAAACTTAATTTATGCAATCGATTGTCTATTTTCAAATAAATATTTAGTTTTTATTGAAAAAAGGAATGTGATAATTTCTCATTTACTTAAACTATTGAATCGTTTCATTATATCAGTCCAAGAAGTAAAAACAATATCTTCGTCGGATAAGAATTTTATAACTGTCGAATCGGAAAATAATTCTGCTTCCCAAACTCTTTGTTGCCATGAATTTGTAATAGTTTTTAAGTTTTCCGTTTGTACGGAAGGATGAAAAATAATTTCGGTTAATCCTACAGGAAGTTCCTTTATTAAATCAAAGAATTTTTCTTTTTTATCTTTATAAGTTTCCCCTTTGGGAACACTTGAAAAAAAATCCAACTTGGGTAATTTATATTTTGAAATTGTTTGTATTACTTCTTCGTTAATCGGATAACCGGCATTCCTAAAATGCTCGGCAACTGTTTCGTTTGAAAGGTCTATTGCATTTGCCGGAATATTATACTCTTCGGCAACTTTCATAAAAACTTTCACATATTCTGCAGTTCCGTATAAAGTGCCCATGTGTGTATCAATGTGACTCGGTTTCATTCCCATAGATATTGCTTTATCAATTTGTGCCCTGATTTCTTTTTCTACTTCCTCAGCAGTTGCATTGTTTACTACTTCGGGTACACTTCTCCATAATTTCCCTTCCTTATCTAACAATCCGGGAACATCTTTCGGATCCGATACAGGTCCCCATCTATAAGTTTTCCATTCGCTGGTTAAAGTTAGATGCAAACCAATATCTTTGCCTGGATTTTGAACAGCCCAATTAATTGCTTCGGTTGAATTTGGGCAAGGTACCATAATTGCTGCACTTTGAATCTGATTTTTTTCCAAATACGCTTTTGCTGCAATATTTGCTTCTTCACACATTCCAATATCATCTGCATGGAGAATTAAAACTTTTTTCCCTTTTGGAAATCCTAATTTTTCCGCCCAATTGTTGCCTTCTAATTTTTTCGTTTTTGCGGGCTTAACATTTGTACATGAAATAAAAAAATAACTAATGGCAACAATAAATACGGTTGAAACTATTTTATAATAATTTTTACTAATATTTATCCTAATCATAAATAACCTTATCTGTTTTAATAAATGTTAAATTATTCTTTTCTTAACCGGATCCCACTCAACTTTTTTATTTTCTACATAAGAGCGGTGAACCATTAACACGGCAACCGTATCTTGAAATGCTCTTTCAATATTGCATGCGGTTGTTCCGCCGTTTCTTATAACATCAATCCATTCTTTAATGTGTAAATGAGTAATATCCACGTTTTTGTTTTTTACCTTTGTATTAATTAACCCGCGCTCAGCATAATACTTTTCCGTTGCCGATGAAATTGCATCAATATTTAGTTTAACTTCAGGATAAGTGAAAAATGGTTTGGAAGTGCTAATAAGTCCCCTTTTAATTTTTTCTTTATACTGAATTGAATTCCTATCAGCGAATAATTTTAAGTTTGCTCCAACTTCCATGCTTGCATCACTTCCCATAAAAACTCTTCCGCGTGATCTGCTATTTTGTAATGATGCACTATAGAGCAAAGTAAAAT
>JALSNL010000116.1 GCA_026987055.1 Melioribacteraceae bacterium
AAAGCATATCATTTGGGTATGCTTTTTATTTTCGGGAGATTAACTATGAGTAATATTACAATAAAACCTGTTAAAACAAAAAAAGAATTTAATCAATTTTTAAAATTTCCATGGGTTGTTTATAAAGGAGATAAAAATTGGGTTCCGCCATTATTTATGGAAAAGAAAGAAATTCTGGATAAAAAGAAAAATCCGTTTTTTAAAGATGCCGAAATGGAAATGTTTCTTGCAGAAAAGGACGGTAAACTTGCAGGAAGAATAGCAGCTATAAAAAATGATGCACATAATAAAGCACATAACGAAAATATAGGATTCTTTGGTTTTTTTGAATCTATTAATGACCAAGAAGTTGCTAACGCACTTTTAAGTGAAGCGGAAAAATGGTTAAAAGCAAAAGGACTAAATGCAATGAGAGGTCCGGCAAATCCATCTAGCAATGATGAATATGCTTTATTAATCGAAGGCTTTGATGACCCGCCAAGATTAATGATGACTTACAATCCGAAATATTATATGGATTTGTTGGATAATTACGGACTGAAAAAAATTAAGGACTTACTAGCATATAGAATTGATAATAGGAAAATGCTCAGTTCCGAAAAATTAGTTAGAGTTGCCGAATACGCAAAAAAAAGAGCCGGATTAAAAATACGTACCGTTGATATGAAAAATTTTAAATCGGAACTTGAAAAAGTTAAATACATTTACAATAAAGCTTGGGCACCTAACTGGGGTTTTATTCCAATGACCGAAGAAGAAATAGATTTATTAGCAAAGAACTTAAAACCTTTAATACAACCGGAAATTGTTATTTTTGGTGAAATAGAGGGAAAACCAATTGGCTTTGCTCTTGGTATGCTTGATTACAATGAAATTTTTATAAATATGAACGGTCGCCTATTTCCATTTGGATTTATTAAATTATTTACTCAAAAGAAAAAAATAACTTGGGCAAGAATTATTACGCTTGGAATTATTCCGGAATATCAAAAGAAAGGTTTAGACGCTGTTTTTTATTATGAAATTGCAAAACGTGCCGAAAAAATTGGTATTCTAAAAGGAGAAGCCAGTTGGATATTAGAAGATAACGATATGATGAACCGCGGTGCAAAAGCAATGAACGGAGAGCTTTATAAAAAGTACCGTGTTTACCAAAAAGATATTTAGTATTTAACAACCCTTTTAAAAATAAAAACTCCGTGAATTAAATATTGCACGGAGTTTTTTTTAACTGTTCTATAATTTTAGTTTTCCACTCCCTTTTCATAAGTTGAAATATGTGAAGGATCAATTTTCATTAATCGTTTAAGCAAAGTTTTATCAGGATTATCTTTGGCGTAAGCAAAAAGTTCTTTATGTTTTGTATCAAAGAAAACCCTTAGCAAAATATTCATTCTGCCAACTTTATCTTCCAGTTTTTCCAACGTATAAATTAATTTTGCAATATTTTTATTAGCTTCTTTCGGATCTTCTTTTAAAATATCCAAACCGTTATAATAATAATCATATAAAGCTAATCTTAATTTTTGAAATCTGGTTCTTAATAAATCATCAACAATACTGCGTTTATTGTAGTTTGATGTTTCAATAGCCCAACCTTTTTGATAAGGACTTCCGGCACCTAAAGCTGCCAGATTTGCTGCTTTTGTAAAAACTTCCGTTCCGGCTAAGGGAGCATAAGAATCCAAATCAAGCCCGATTATTAAATATGCATAATAATCCAGAAAACTAAAAAGCGGATCAAATTCATTTTCATTAAAATAAAATGCTTGATTCTTTTCATATTTAAATTTCCAATTAGTATCGGAAACTTTTAACATTATTGCTTTTTGTTGAGAATTATATATTGGTCTTTGACTTACAATAACAACTTGTGCATTATAATTAGTTTCATCGGAAGCGCTGGTAAAAAAGATTGAGAAATTACATTTAATTGCTTCTCCTTCCCAATCTCCTTCACTAAATTTATTATTGTTTAAGTATTCTTCAACTTCATTGGCAAAATTTTCTAATTTATCTTTATATGCAGCAGGTAATTTTTCAAAATTTACTGTTACTGTTGCATTTAATTCCTGTGCAAAATTAAGACTTGAATAAAGTAAAAACAAAATTCCAAATATTTTTTTCATATTACATCCAAATAATTTATAATGTTTATATCAAAATAAAGATTTACCGCATTTTTTACAATTTTTTATATTGATAAAGATATTTTTTTAAGACCATAAAAACTTATTATACTTAAAGGGAATTTACTAATGTATTAAATAAAAATGTTATTGTGGGTATAATAGTAAAATTAAGTTGTTTTTTTTAGTCAAAAATATAGTCTTAATATTTTTACTATTTTTTAAGCTTTTTGTTCCAATTAAATGTTATTTTATTTATGTTTTAATTTTTTAGATTTTAATAACCAAAAACAATTCCGCCTAAAAAATTAGTAAGTATTACAATTACAACGACAAAAATAATATTTAATAAAATTCCCGCTCTGGTCATATCTTTAATTGTTACTTCATTACTACTAAAAATAATAGCATTTGGCGGTGTAGCAACAGGCAACATAAACGCACAACTGGCAGCAATTGTTGCGGGAACAACAAATTGCAGAGGATTTATTCCCATACCAACTCCAATTGAAGCAATAATTGGTAAAAAAGCAGCTGTTGTTGCTGTATTACTAGTTAACTCAGTCAAAAATATTATAGCGGTAGTAAGTAAAATAATCATTAAAGTTAATGGAATTTCTCCACTGCCGAGTACAGTATTCGCAATCCATTCCGAAAGTCCGCTATTCTTTATGCCTTGAGCTAGTGATAAACCGCCGCCGAATAAAATCAGAATTCCCCAGGATATCCGCTTGGAATCTTTCCACTCTAAAATGGCAGAACCTTTTGTACTTGGAATAATAAATAAAACAAATGCTCCTAAAATTGCAATACCGGAATCCGATATACCATAGATATATTTTGATAAAAACGGTCTAACGATCCATAATAAAGCAGTTATTAAAAAAACTAATTGTACGGTTCGTTCTTCTCTTGATATTTTGCCAATTATTTTTATTTCGTTTTCTATAATCGATTTATTAAAATTTATTTGAATATTTAATTTGAAAATAACACGAGTTAGAAGTAAATATGTTATTGGTAGTGAAATTATTGTAAAAGGTAATCCGATTAACATCCATTTAGCAAAACCGATTTCAACGTGATAAGTTTCCAGCATAAAAGCAGACATAAGAGCATTTGGTGGTGTACCTATCAATGTTGTTATTCCACCGATGCTACATGCATAAGCAATTGATAGCAATAGTGCTACAGAAAAATTTCTATAATCTTTTTCTTCCAAACCTCCGGAAGATTTAATAACAGATATTACCGATAAGCCGATTGGCAACATCATCAGAGCTGTGGCGGTATTGCTAATCCACATACTTAAAAACGCTGATGCAAGCATAAACCCGGCAATAATCTTTTTTGGACTAACGCCTATAAACTTAATAATTTTAAGTGCTATCCTTTTATGCAGTCCCCATTTTTGTATTCCTTCAGCCAATAAAAATCCGCCGAGGAAAAGAAAAATAAGCGGATGTCCAAACGGAGCAGTTGTTTGGTGCATTGTAGAAATTTTTAGAACAGGAAATAAAATTATTGGAATTAATGCGGTTACATAAAGTGGTAATGCTTCGGTAATCCAAAAAACTGCCATTAACAATGCAACTGCTGTTGTATGCCAAGCGGTTATGTTCATTCCTTCGGGTGGAGTTAAAGTCAAAATTATAAAAAAGACAAATATACCACCAATCAATCCGAAGATTTTTATTTTGGAATACAGTTCCATAAAATCATTCCGGCTTTTTTTTACAAAATCCAATTTGGGTTTCGTAATGTTTATAATTTATGTAGTAAAATATTCAATATATCTGTTTTAATCAATTTTATTTATTTACAAATTCTTTTTACAACATTTTTCTATATTTTCTGATTTTTATTTTGCAGAAGCCTTTTTATGTTAAATTAACATTTGATTCTTTAATTACAATTATTTAATATGATTATTATTTATAACTTTACTATTGAGTATATTGCTAATGGTAAAAAAAATATCAATATTTTTCTTCTCTTTCCACTTCATCATTTACGCCCAAACTTCTGCAGGTGCCAAGCAAATTGCACTTTCAAATTCCGATGTTGCTTTAAGTAAAAATGTTTTTTATCTTTTTAATAATCCAAGCGGACTTGCAAAACTAAAGCAACGAGAATTCGGAATATTTTATTCCCCTTCACCTTTTGGTGTTA
>JALSNL010000117.1 GCA_026987055.1 Melioribacteraceae bacterium
TAATTGCATCTTTAATTACGTTGAAACCTTTCATTACTTCAGAAGGTGCTTCGGTTTCGCCGTCACGTAAAACGTACCAAGTTCTTTGTAAATCCGAGCAATAACCGTTCAGCTTTATTCCAAAATCCATATTTATAACATGACCTTTTTCAATCTTTTTATTTGTAGGTCCCGAATGTGCGCCGGCAGTATCCGGACCTGTAAAAACAGCCGGACAATGTTCTTCGTCCCACGCCATTTCAAAACCTCTTTCCTTAACTTTGCTTTTTACAAAATCGGCAACATCTTTTTCACTTTTGCCCACTTCAATAAAACCGGTTACTTCATCAAATATTATTAAAGTTTCTCTAATAGCTTCTTTAATTAAATCAACTTCGGTTTGTGATTTTCTTCCTCGCAATGCTGCAACAATATCTTCCGACGAAACAAATCTTTCTACATAAGGAGTATCTTTTAGTATATCAACCAATTCCAGATAAACGCCGTGTGTTAATCCGTCTGCCAAACTGGAATTACGTGAATAGTTAATTGCAATTTTATTCGGATTGTATTTGTCGAGGACTTTAATTAAATCTTCTTTTACAGATTTTAAATAAGGCACAATATTCTGAAATGTTCCGACGGTTTTCATATTAGCTTCTTCGAGAGAGCCAATAATAGCAGTTGTTTCACCGGATTTAGTAATTATAAATGCAGAATGCCAAGTTGCGCCGGTTCCAACAATCATATCCATCATCGGATCTTTTATGTTTCCGGTTTCGCGTACAAATGTCATCCACATATCAATATTTTTTTCATTTAATATTTCTGCTGCTTGTTTTTGTTTTTCTAAAATCATTTTGTCAGCCATGATAACTCCTCATTAAAATTGCATGAAATTTTTATACATGTAAATTACCTAACTTTTGTATTTGTAAAAAGAAAATTGTTTGATTTAACCAAAGCATATAGTTAAAAAAAATATATCGGGAAACAAACGTAGCATAAAAATGTTTGGATTTTACGAATCGATTTCTTGTAGTAGTGTAAGATAATCTTTTTGAACAGACAAAGGCGGAATATCAGATTTATTCCGAATTTTATTTTTTATTTCCATTTTTGTAAAAAGAGAATCTAAAGACTGAAACATTTTTTCTTGAGGAAATTCATTATCTCTTAAATAATGAATTAATTTTAATGTTTTAAAACCATCCATCCACATTAGTTTTTGTTTTTTTAATTGTTTTTCTGTTTTTGAATTGGCAACAATTTTATCCCAATTATTAACAAATTTTTGTTCCGATAAAAAAGTATATAAACTTTTATTGATTCTTTTTGCTTCTTCCAAGTATTCTTTGCCGGTAAGTTTTCTTTCATGGAATATTTCTAACCAACTTTTTAGAACTTCAAAAGATTTTCCTGAATACAGCAGGTATTCGTTTTGTTTGTTTTTTATAAATTTTTCAATTCTTTTGCCGGTACCAAACGGAACACGATTAGAAACTCTTGCCGAGGGATAAACCGTTGCATGTTTTATTTTTTTTATATCTGCTATTTTAGCAAGCTTTTCCATAAAGTAAAAGTCTTCGCCGGCTTTTCTTTTATTCATACCGCCTACTTTAATGTAGCTTTCAAAATCGCAAATAATTGTTGACCCTATTGTATAAAAAGCATAATGCGAGTTTGCATATTTTAAGCTTAGTACATAATATCTTAAAAATATTTCATAATTGATTATTGCCATTTGTTCTTTGTTGCTTATCGGTAAAGGATGTTTAAAATTAACGTAACCTGCGGAATAGTTGTTTTTATTAAATTCCGTTACTATCGTCTCCAGATAATTTTCGGAAACGGTACAATCCGCATCAAGACTAATAATAATTTTTTTGTTTGAGTTGTTGGAATAGTTAAAATAGTTTAGTGACAAATCCATGCCAATTTTTCTTGCCAAGCCTACTCCGCCTTCTTTTTCCGGTAATTCTTTATTTTTTGAAGATGCATCAATTATACCAATGTTTATTTTCTTATTATTTAATTGTCTTAAAAAGGTCAGCAATTTTTTATTATCACTTTTTATTTCCGAACTATCACTTAATAAATTATTTACAACAAAAACCAATAGTGTTTCTTTAAGATATTCCGTGGAATTTTTTGATATGGATTCGATTAATTTTTTAACATTTTCAAATTCTAATTTGGCGGGAATTACAATTATATTGTTGTATAGCTTTTTGTTGGTTGTTTCTATTTTCCATTTAAAATTATTTTGACTGGATAAATATTTTTTTACGTTTTGGGGTTGTTGCATAAAATATAATAAGAATTTAATGAATAAAGTTTTCTATTAGTTTTTCGGCTTTTGTAATTTCATTATTTTTTAACCAATGAATTTTTATTCCTTCGCGTTCCATTTTTCTAAACCATGTCATTTGTCTTTTTGAAAATTGTATTATTGCGCTAGCCAACTTTTGGTACATATCATTGTAATTTAATTCTTTATTTAGATACATACTTATAAACTTATATTCCAGACCAAAAAATTTCAATTTTTCATGAGTAACTCCTTTTGCCAAAAGTGTTTCAACTTCATCAATCATTCCTTCTTCCAATCTAATTTTTAATCTTTTACGAATTCTTTCTTTAACAATATCTCTTGAATCGGTAATTCCGATAATTAGTGAGGAAATATCAACTTCATCATCATTCTTTTTGTTTTCTGTTTCGGCAATCAAAATAGCTTTTACAATTCTTTCTTTTTCGATTAAATCCGTAACATTATGTTGATTTTGTTTTATGTTAAGAAGTATTTTTTTTAGTTGTTCTTTGGGAAGTGAATATAAATACTTTGCCCTTTTGCTATTGAAATTTACTTCTGATATTGTATATTTTTTTAGAATAGAATTTAAGTAAAGGGCAGTTCCGCCAACAAGAAACGGAGTTTTTTGGTTGTTTGTTATTTTCTTAAATGCTTGGTAAAAATATTTTCGAAAAAGAAAAAGATTAAACTCTTCTAACGGAGAAATTATATCTATCAGATGTGTTTTTATTTGTGTATTATTTATAAAATAATCTTTGTAATCTTTTCCCGTCCCAATATCCATTCCTGTATAAACTTGGCGGGAATCGGCAGAAATAATTTCTCCGTTAAGCCGGTAAGCTAATTTTACAGCAAACCTTGTTTTGCCAACTGCTGTTGGACCTAAAATTGTAATAAGTTTATTTTCTACATTCACATAATAAATTTAGTGAATTGGCAGTTTAATTATAACTATTGTTCCGCTATTTTTATCACTTTTAATTTCAATTGTTCCTTCATGGTCTTCAACTATCTTTTTACTTATTGATAAACCAAGTCCGGAATTTTTTGTTTTATTTTTTTTCCAAAACGGTTCAAAAACTTTATTCAAATCTTCTTTTTCAATACCAATTCCTTTGTCGTCAAAGCTAATAAAAATTTTATTATCAATAATTTTTGTAGAAATAAATATATTACCACCGTCTTGTAAAGCCTCGCAAGAATTTTTAACAATGTGATAATAAGCTTGATAAAACTCTTTAATATCTATAAATACATTAACATCTTTATCAAAATCATATTCAATTTTACAGTTATTAGAACTTAACAATGTATTTATTTCGGCAGCATAATTGTGTAGTGTATCATTTAAGCTAACATTTTGTCTTCTTAAAATGATGGTTCCGTCTGTATATTCAGCAGTTGTTGATACTTTGTCTGCAACATAATTTAATTGTTCTGCCAGCATATCAACTATTTGTTTTATTTCAAAAGGCAATTCCTTTTTACTTAGATGTTCTGCATATCTTTTACTGGTTAAAATAGGTTTTTTAATATCGTGAGCTAAAAAATTTCCCATTTTATCTAAAGACATTGTGCGTTCTGCTTTTAGTAATTTTTCAACCAAAGAGGAATTTTCCAAAACCGCTGAGATATTTAGCGAAATTGCATCTAAATATTTTTCTTCTTGAAAGGAGAATTTACCTTTATTACTGTTTAGCAATTGTAAAACCGCAACAATTTCTTCATTTTTATTTTTTACAGGATAACAAAGCATATTTTTTGTTTTGTAACCGGTTATGTCATCAATTTCCGATTGAAATCTTTCGTCGTTTTGTACATCTTCAATATTTAACGTTCCACCGTTTTGTGCAACCCATCCGGCAATACCTTCGCCCATTTTTAATCTGATTTCATTAATTTCATCAGCAATTAAAACTTTTGACCAAATTTCATTTTTATCTTTGTCAACAATATATAATGTTCCCCTATCTGCATTAGTTAAATTAATGGCAACATCA
>JALSNL010000118.1 GCA_026987055.1 Melioribacteraceae bacterium
ATGTAAATTGCTCTTTTGTTATTAAATCTTGCTATATACTTTTGGTCTTCGTACGAATATTTAATATCCGCAATATCTTTTAGACGAACAACATGTTCGCTTCCCATATTAATAATTGTGTTTCTTAATTCATCCAAATTATTATATGAACCGCTTGATTGAATACTGAACTGTTTATTTCCAATATCCATTTCACCACCGGGAATATTTGCATTATTCATTTGAATTGCACCAAGTATATGGGAAAGAGGAATATTCATATTTGCCATACGTTCCATATCAATTGTAACTTTTATTTCCCTTTTGGGAAAAGCAAATAATTCAACCGATTTTACTCCGTGAATTTTCTTTAAAAGATCTTTTAATCGTTCTCCTTCATGTTCAAGGTCTTTGTATTCGGCATTATCGGAAGTTAAAGCAAGTTGTAATATTTTTACATCGTTAATTGTCCATTTAAGCATATCAACATCATAAACTTCTTCGGGCAATTTGTTTCTAATACTATTTACTTTCTGAACCACATCGGAGTACTTTTCATCTCCGTCACTACCGGCTAAAAATTCAATAGAGATAATTGCAAATCCGCTTCTTGAGTTACTTTTAATCTCTTTAATGTTTTCCAATTCATTTAATACATCTTCAATCGGTTTTGTTACAAGTTCCTCTACATCTTTAGGATTTGCACCCGGATAGATAACAAATATAGTTGTGCCTGCCGGTGATATTTGCGGATCTTCGGAACGTGGCATTGTTATAAACGATACGAGTCCCATTAAAACTAATATCACAATTACTATTGTTGAAAATTGATGATTTTCTATTGCAAATTTTGGTAAATTCATTTTTTACTCCGAAAGAAAAAGGAAACAGGAGAACCGTAAGCAGGAAACCGGATCAAATATTCATTTATATACATTATTATAGATATGGTTATTTTGGGTTTCTTGCGTTCAGATTTTCTGTTTCCGTTTTCAGAACTTATCTTTTCTTGTTTTAATTAGTTTGTGTAGCATTGCTGAATCTCTACGACTTTGTTCAAGTAATTCTTTTTTATAATTTTCATTAATTCTATCTAAACATTTAATTTTTTTTATTCATTTAATCTCTTCTATTTAACATATTGAACTCAGTTTAATATTTCCGGTTTCCTGATGTTATTATTAATTCTAATCTTTTGCCCGTCAGTTAAATATTCAACACCATCAGTTATAACCTCTTTAATACTATCCAAACCATTCTTGACTATGACATTATTCCCAACAATTCCGGTAATCTCAATGTTTATCTTTTTTGCATTTGTATTGTTATTTACAGGAACAAAAACGCTACCGTTTTTTCCATCGGCATCAACCAATGCTTTAATAGGTATAACTTTTGCATTATTGATTGTAGAAGAAAATATTTCTGCTGATGCTATCATTCCCGATACTAATTTGGGATTTCCATTAAGACTTAACTCAATTTCAAAAGTTCCGGTATAAGGATTTGCAGCGCTGGCAACTTGAGATACTTTGGCGTTAAATATTTCATTCGGTAAAGCATCAATAGAAACCGAGGCTCTATCTTTCAATTTTACTTTTGCAATATCTTTATCCGTAACAGCAACCTTCATAATCCAAGAATTTCCTTTGGAACCGAAAATAATAATTGGAGTTCCGGGAGCAACTAATTCATTTTCTTCAACAAATCTTTTTAGAATTCTACCATTAGAAGGTGCTATAATTTTGGAATGATTTAAATTAAAGTTTGCTATTTCCAAATTGGATTTTGCAACATCCAATCCGGTGGTTACATCTTGTAATTGTTCCAGTGTAACAACACTATCTTTGTAAAGAGATTTAACGCGATTGAAATCTCTTTCCGCTTTGTTAAAAGCTGCTTTAGCTTGATTTACTTTAGCTTTTATTTCACTTAAATCAAGTTGGGCTAAAACTTGTCCGTGTTTTACAGTTTCCCCTTCTTTGACAAATACCCGTTTAACAATTCCACCGGTTTTGAACGATAATTTCATTTCAGATTGGGAACTTATTTTTCCGGAAGTATGAATAGGGATAATAATATTTTTAACTTCTATTTTTTCAATTTTGACCGGTATGGATTTTTCAACTTCATTTTTCTTATCATCATTTTTACAAGAAGTAAAAACAAATAATAGAAGAAAAAGATATAACAATATTTTTTTCATTATTCATTCCTTAATTATTTTTGTACCATTCAACTGTTTCTTTAATTGCTACATTGTGTGGTGTAGGATTTGCACCGAAAATATTTTCAAAATCACTATGATCTACAATATACGGTTCTGTCATAGTGTACATCATTTCTTTAACTTCTTTTACCATAGGATTAAACAAACCGAGAAATGTTATCATACGTTTGCCTGCAGACCTAACTTTAATCTTCTTACCGATTTCCTTTTCAACTAATTCAACCATTTCTTTTTGAGAAATAGTTTTTGCACTTGGAATATGCCAAGCTCTTCCGTATGATTTATCGTTTTCGCCCAATGTTATCAAGGCTTTGGCAAAATCTTTAATATAAGTAAAAGTATGAGGCAGCGTAATATCGCCAATCATATTTACTGTTTTTCCGGCTAAAGCAGGCTTAAAAAACATTTCACCAAAATTGGCATTTATAACTTCAGGTCCGTAAAAATCGGAAGCTCTGCCCATAGTTGCTTTTATCTTTCCTTCTCTATGCGCTTCAAGTAACATATTTGCAATTAAAGCTCTGGTTTTACCTTTATGTCCGGTTGCGGTATAAGGTAAATTTTCCTTTATTGGCTTACCTTTTGTTGAACCGTACATATAAAGATTATCACCGAAAATAATTTTAGCATTTGTTCTTGCAACTCCTTCAATCAAACCTTTAATCATATCCGGAAAGTTGTTCGGCCAATCCGTATAAGGCGGCATTGCACAATAATAAACCGCATCGGCATCTTTACAAACACTGTAAACTTCTTCCGCATTTTTTGAATCTGCCGGTTTAATTTCAACGCCTTCGGGTAATTTATGTTTTGTCTTTCCGCTTTTACTAACTAAAGTAACTTTGTTACCTTGTTCCGCTAATAACTTCATTACCCAATAACCAAGCGGACCTGTTCCGAAAACAATATTGTTTTTATTCATTGTAACTCCTTTAAGAAATGGAGACCGGAGAACGGAAAACCGGAGACTGGATTAATTATAAATCTTTTCCGGTCTCCTGTCTCCGGTTTCCGTTCTCCCATTTTCATTCATATTTTTTTAAATTAACAAGAGCAGCTGCCTGTTCTAACTTCGCATATTTTTGTTTGTAATCATATTTAGCAATAATTGCTTGTACTTCAGCTTGTGTAAGTTTATTTCGTGCATCCAGATATTCGATTTGAGGGACCATTCCTTCATTAAATTTCTTGTTAATAATCTTAAAAGATTTTTGGAAACTTTCTAATCTTTCCCTTGTAGTCTTAATTGTTTTTTTAGCTATTTTAAAATTTTTAACTGCTTCTTTAACTTGCAATCTTATTTGATTTTGAACTTCCAAAACTTGCATTCTTAATTTCTGACTTTCCAATTCCGCTTGCTCGGCTTTTGCTTTATCCTGGAATCCGTTAAATAAATTCCACTGCAAAACCAAAGACGCCATCCAATAATCATCATCTTTTGTAAATTTATATTTTTCACCTTGGAAGCCATAATCAACGGCTAAAACAACACCGGGTAAATATTTTGATTTAACCAAGCTACTGCTTCCTTCTGCAACATCTTCTGCCAATTTAAGCTGACTAAATTCTTCTCTGTTTTTAAGAGCAATATTTTCAATTGTTTCAATTTTAACTGGTAATTTATTATCGAAAGTACCACCGGTTTCAATTTCAGAATCAAAAGGTCTGTTTAACAAAAAATTGAAATAAGACTTTGCCAAGTCAATATTTTTTTCAGCTTCCATTTGCTTTTGCTCTACTTCGGATAGTTCCGCCTTTGCTCTGTAAACAACATCAATTGTAACTTTGTCATTTTTATATAGACTTTTACTGACTCGTAAATTTTCTTTTACCAAATTAATTGTGCTTAAAAAAATTTGGTTGACTTGTATTGTTTTTAGATAATTGAAATATGCCACTTTGATATCAGCAATAAGTTTTCTAGCGTAAATGTTTTTTTCAATCTTTTTTATTTTACTTAAATCGGATTTAATTCCATAGTTGTAAAATAATGCCGGTTGAATAATTGGGAGAACCAATGATAATTTTGTATCGTGTTCCTTTTCTCTTAAAAACGGAAT
>JALSNL010000119.1 GCA_026987055.1 Melioribacteraceae bacterium
GTCATTTGCACCCAGAGACCAACCCAAAAATAAACCACTAATAAGATAGAACCATATCATATATTTTAATTTCCTTCTTGTTTTTGAATACTTATACTGTAATTAAATAAATCTTTTAATTACAGCTATTGATAGTCTATCACATAAATCTTCAGCTTCATCAGCTATAGTTTCTATGTGTAAAGCAAAATAACGCATGTGCATTTTTTGACTTAATTGAATATCGGTTCTAAATACAATATGCTTTATTTTCTGCGCAATTTTATCGGATTCGGATTCATATAATTGAACCTTGGTTATATGATCGCGTACTTTTGTAATATCTCTAAAATATGCTCTTACCGCCGAAACCATTTCTTCCAACGCCGATATTGATGCATCTGTCAATTCTAAATATTTGGATTTGAGTTCGGGCAATAAATAAGGAATCTCTACGGAAAACTGCATAAGAGTTTCTGCTGTAATATTCAATACTTTATCACATGCCTCTAATATTCCCAATACATCTCCTCGGGATTCGGGGATTAATGTTTCCGAATAAAGTTTAGTCTCAATTTCACGACGCAAATGATCTGCATCTGTTTCCGCCTTGTCTATACTTTCAATCCGTTTTTCAAATTCATCGTTTTCTCCTTCAAGATAGTATTTTACACCTTGTTTGAATAAAAATCCTCCTTTAATAACCAAATCCAAATAGTTATCAATTTTAGCTTCTAAATCTTTAGTATTTTTAAACAATAATGCCATTTAATAACTCCTATATATTTTACTTTTTATTTTTTTTTAGTATGGTTGCTTTAATCAACGGATAAAATAACGACAGTGCAGCAAGTGTAAGCATAACGGCACTAATAGGACGTGTAAAAAATATTGAAGCATCTCCCATTAACAAAGCACGCCTGAAATTTGTTTCGGCAAGAAATCCAAGTATTAAACCCAATATTACCGGAGGTGTTGGGAAATTGTTTCTTCGTAAAATCCAACCGAACACACCGAATCCGAAACAGCTCCATACATCAAACATAGAATTACCAACCGAGTAACTTCCTATAAAAGCAATTGCCAATATTACAGGATACAAAATTGATTTTGGTGCCTTAATAATTTTTATCCAAAGTTGATTACCAAGAAATCCCATAAAGAACATTGCAATATATGCAAAAAATAAACTTACAAATAAACCGTAAACTAACGGAGCATCATTTTTAAAAAGTTCCGGTCCAGGTGTAATACCGTGTAAAACCAAAGCACCAATTAAAACTGCAGTTGCAGCACTACCCGGAATTCCTAAAGTAAGCAAAGGGACTAATGCACCACCAACAGAACCGCTTGTTGCAGCGCCTGAAGAAGCTACACCGTCTAAAGCTCCTTTCCCGAATTCTTCCGGATGTTTACTAATTCTCTTTGCTTCGTTATATGCAATAAAAGCTGCTATGGTTGCTCCTGCTCCGGGAACAACTCCTATTAAAGTACCAAGTAAAGATGATTGCGCAATAGTTCTTTTTATATTCCACATTTCTTTAACACTCGGCATTTTACCGGAAACTTTTTTCAATACTTTTTTTACCTTTTCCGATTTTTCTATACTAAGAAATATTTCACCTAAGGCAAACAAACCAATTAAAGCGGGAATAAAACTAAAACCATCGGCAAGTTCTGGAATATCAAAAGTAAATCTTAAGTAACCTGTAAATGGGTCCATACCAATTGTATTCAGCAATAAACCTAATAGAGTTGCTATAAAAGCTTTAATCCAGTTACCTGTTGATAACGAAGAAACAATTGTTAAACCAAAAACAGCTAAAGCAAAATATTCTGCGGGACCGAATGTTAAAGCAATTTTCGCCAATGGGACAGAAAAAAATATAAGTACAATCGTTCCGAATATTCCTCCTATAGTTGAAGAAATAACAGAAGCCCCAAGTGCTCTACCCGGCTCTCCTTTTTTGGTTAACGGATACCCGTCAAAAGTTGAAACTATTGCCGAAGGTGTACCCGGTGTGTTTATTGCAATTGCAGTAATTGTTCCTCCATAATTTGCGGCAGCATAAACAGAAACTAATAATATCAAAGCACTTAACGGGTCCAAGCCATAGCTGAACGGAACAAGCAAAGCAACACCCATCGCGGGAGAAAGTCCGGGTAAAACTCCGACAAGTATTCCCATCATAACACCAACAATTATTGTTAGTATTGGACCTAAGCCAAAAACCAAACTACTTCCCTTAATTAAATTATCAATAATTTCCATTTAGGTCATTTCCTTTAATTACCGTCATAAATAGGTTCTATTCTATCTATACCTTTTTTTGTTAATACCAAACGGAAGCGTTTTAGCTGCTCATCTTTATTCCTGACAATACGAAGAATTAAATTCAAATGGTAAACTCTTTTACCCGATATCTTTTTATAACCGTTAGAAGTTAATGTGTAAAGTGGTTTTTTAGGATCATCCATTTTGCTTAAAAAGCGTGTAATATCAAATCTAAAAATATCCGATATGGCATTCAGTCTTTCGTCTTCGTACTTTTTTAAAAATTTGGATTTTAGATTTATCTTTTTTCTGTAAAGAATAACTTTTTCTTTTTGAAATTTGTTGTCAAATTCCAAAGTTCTAAATTTTTGTCTTAGGCTAAAAATATCTTTATCTAATTTTCCATACTTTATAAAACCGAAACTTTCTCTGATAATACCTACCTTATATTTTTCATCAATATAAAGTTTATGTTTATAATCAAAAAGATATTTAAAAACACTTTTCTTTAATGTTTCTCTTAGCATTTCTTTTATTCTATCTTTGAACATATAGCTAATTACCAATATTACAAAAAAAGATAAGGTAAAATTTCCGAACACACTTTGGCCCCAAAACGCAGCTGCAGTTGCAAAGAACATAGCAATACCTGCTGCAATTCCAAAAAGAATATGTTCCAAAACCGTACCTTCTTTTTCAACATCAGCTTCTAAAGATAAAACACTACTGAAATATTTTTTTAATGCACTGAATCTAAAAAGCATTTCTTCGTTTGTACTATTTTCTTTTACAACCGAATTATATTTTTGCTTTGTTCTATAATCCAATTCCTTTTTTATAAAATCAATTATTGAAATTTTAATTTTGTCTTCCGCAAACAAAGAGTTTGATGTTAACTTTTCTAAAATAAAGTATAAATATTTTTCTATAACAAGGCTTATATATTCATTACCGAAATGAAATATTTGGTTATATTCTTTTAAGTCTTTTACTTGATCTTCTATGAAACGATATTTGGTAATTATCTTATTTGATAATTTTAGAAAATCATCAATGTTCGTAATAAAATTTTCTTTCCCATTCAAAATTTCATCAATCACAAAACTGCGAACGGATGCAGCAAATATTGCACAAAACATTTTTAATTCATGTTCAAACTCATCCGTATTATAAGAATATGAATCGGTTTTCTTTTTGGGAATAAGTTCCAATATTTTATTTAACGGAGATTTTTTATCCTCTGCCAATTGCTGTAAAGAAAACCGGGGTGTTGCAAAACGTATATAATTTTTAACGCTATCATAAAAATTCTTTTTATGAAAACTAAATTTATTAATACCTAAAACATTAGGGACAAAAATATATGTCTCAACAAGATATTCTCTTTTACTTCTTTTTTTGCTAAAAGGATAATGCAGTTTTATTTCGAATTGTTTGCGATCGTGTATTTTAATTTCGTGATTAAGCATAATTTTAATAGAAGAAAACTCCTTTGGGAAGAGGAACTTTTAGCAATATTTCTATAACGTAATAAGACATTAATAAGAACCCACCGGTTGTTAAAATAATCGGGACAAAACGTTTATACTTCATCCAAAGCATTCCTGTTACTAAAAATATTCCGGTTGATAGATAATAACCGATATAGCTTATAATAATAAGGTACAAACTCATTAAAATAATTAGTCCTAACGTTCTTATTGTTTCTCTCTTTTCAGTAATTTGTTTTTTTGTATTTCTAATACTTTGGTAGAATAACCAAATTGAAAAAAATGCCAAAAGAACAGACCACAATCTGGGTATTGAAGCCGGGCCGACTTTTCCGCCAAGCTTTCCGATAGGAAATTCCAATGTAAGATAGTATGTGTAAACCGAAAGGAATAATAAGCCTAAAGAAATTATTACATCACCTTTAAACCAATTTTTTTGAGTTTTGTATATTATTGTAATAATCAATAAATAAAGAAAAAACATTACGGGAAAAACCATTAAATGATTTTTTACTTTTTTATT
>JALSNL010000120.1 GCA_026987055.1 Melioribacteraceae bacterium
CAGCTGTACTTGCGAAGAAAATTATAACAACCAAAAAATAATGATTGGATTGAATTAAAGATTCGTACAACATCCATTTGCCTGCAAAACCGGCTAACGGAGGAACACCCGAAACTGTAATTATTCCAAATAAAACCGTAATAAAAGTATATGGCATTTTTCGTATAAGTCCGGAAATTTCATTCATGTTTGTTGTTCCGGTTCTATAATAAACGGAACCAACTGCTAGGAATAACATCGACTTAAAAATACCGTGCATAATTGTTAAGAACAATGCGGCGCTAATACTTAAAGGAGTTCCTATAGCAAGTCCGGTAATGATATAACCTAATTGTCCGATAGAAGAATAAGCAAGAAGTTTTTTAGCATCGGTTTGAAAAACAGCATAGAAAGTAGCAAACAATGCAGTAAGTCCGCCAATCCAAGCAAGAATTTCTTGAACATAAGGATAAAAACCTTGTCCGGCAGCCAACTTAAATAATACAAGTCCGATTCCGAAAATTCCCATTTTGGAAAGTGCACCGGAAAATATTGCGGTAAACGGAGAAGGTGATTTTTCGTAAGCATCCGGTGCCCAAACATGTAAAGGCATCATTGCGCTCTTAACACCAAACCCGATAATCAACAATACAATTACGGTTATTTTAATACCTAAGCTTAATGAGTTGAAATTTGCAAAAACATCGGTTAATTGAAATGAATCTAATCCTGCATAGATAAGTACAATTGCCGTCAATATTGAATAAGCACCGATTGCACTAAAAACAAAATATTTCAGACCAACACTTTGAGCTTCTTCGCAACAATAGATTGTTAGCATAAAAGAAGACCAAGTCATAATTTCCCAAAAGAAAAAGAGAGAGATTAAATCTTGACTGTAAACAATGCCGTACATTGCTCCGATTGCAAAAAGAAAATTCATGTAAAAGTAGCCAAGTCTATCTCGCTTAGCCATAAATGCAGAGGAATATAGAAGAGCAAAGAAAGAAAGTACAGCAACAAGTAACGCAAAGAGCTGGCTATATTGTGTTACACCCCAGTTAAATGAAAACGTTCCGACAGAAAATTGCACATTTGAAGTTGTTCCGGACAATTGCCAAATAATATAACCGGAAATGGCAACAGCAGTAATTGCAATTACATCACGCAAAATAGGAATTGTATGATGTATAATAAATACAAGCACACCTGCTGCAAAGGTTAATGTTAATAGTGCCGGAATTGAAATCATTTTATATATACCTCGTAAAACTTTTTAATATTATTCAACTTAGTTTAATAAACCGAATTTGATGTAAGACGCTTTATCTATTAAATCATGAGCGGCAGGTTGAATATATTCCAATATTAAATGAGGATAAAAACCAATTAGAATAATTACAATTGCCAAAACACCCATGGCTACAATTCCCGAAAGGGGAGTACGTCTAACGCTGTCTTTACTAACATCTTTTTTGAAATATAATCTGCTTACAACTCTTAAGTAATAAACAGCTTCAATAATACCGCTAATTAAAATCAAAACTATTACGGTAAGAAATCCGCCTTTAGCTGTTGAAGTTAAAATATAAAGTTTACTCCAAAATCCTGCAAATGGCGGTAAACCGATAATTGCCAAAGCTCCAAGTGCAAAAAAGAAACTTGTAATAGGTTTGTTATGACCTAAACCGTCAAGAGCGGAAATCTTTTTAGACCCGGAATGAAATACCAAGTAACCTGCAGCAAGGAAAAGTAATGTTTTAATTATTGCGTGATTAAAAATTTGGAATAAAGCAGCCTGTACACTTGCATCGGTTCCAACACCAAAAGCAATCATTACCAAGCCCATTTGTCCTATACTTGAAAAAGCCAACATTCTTTTTATTTGTTGTTGGCGCATAGCAGACATTTCTGCAATAACCATTGTTATTACACCCATTACCAAAATAAATTCAAAAGTTGATCTAAAATCGAAAAGTACAAAAGCAAAACGCATCATAGCATAAGTGGAAGCCTTAACAACAATACCTCCAAATACACCGCCAATAGGTGAAGGTGCTTGAGAATAAGCATCCGGTGCCCAACCGTTTAACGGGAATAACTCGGATTCAATACCAAAACCGACCATAAACAAAATCATAATAAATATTTTCGGTTGATTTGGTACACTCTGCATTTTTGTAGCAATATCGGCAATGTTTAATGTTCCTGTATTTGCATAAATTAACATTACCGCAATCAAATAAAAAGTTGATGAAAACGAACCGATAAGTAAATACTTGAAAGCAGCTTCGGCTCCGTCTTTATCTCTTAAAAATGCAGTTAACGAATATGCAGCAATAGATGTTATTTCTAAAAAGACAAACATATTGAAAATATCACCGGTAATCATAATACCGGCAGCACCGGCAATTACAAGTAAAAAGAGCATGTAATATTTTTCTAAGGGTTCTCTTATGATGAACTTGTAACTGTAAAGCCAAATAACAAAACCGACAATCATAATCATTGTTACAAGAAATGCAGCTAATGGTCCGTAATACAAAGTAATTCCAAAAGGAGGTTTAAAACCGGCAATAATTTCAACAATTGGTTTTTGCAGTGTATGCGGATATAAAGAGATTGCAACATACGAAAGATAAAGAAGTACAGCTCCTGGAATAAGCTTAACAACTTCTTTGGAAAATCTTCCGATTATAGGAATTAGAAATGCTGCCAATAATGGTACTGCTATAAAATGTACCGGAGAAAAATTCATTAAATCACCTTTACCATTTCAATTTTCTAATCTTATTAATATTCAAAGTTTTATGGTGATCGTATAAACGAATAACCAAAGATAAAGCTACAGCTGTAACACCAAGACCAATAACAATTGCCGTAAGAACCAAAGCTTGGGGAATCGGGTCAACCATTTTATCGGGAGTTAATCCTTCTACGGAAAATATTGGTGCCGTACCATTTTTAATATAGCCTATTGAAATTAAAAGTAAGTTCACACCACTATCAACAATAGATAACCCGATTACAATTTTAATTATGTTTTTTTTGGTTAGTATTGCATACATCCCAATAAGAATAAGTAATATTGCAGTTATGTAATAAACCATCTATCAATTCCTACTTAATCGTTTTTAATAGATTATCTAAAAGACCGGTTAATTCGGCACCAACTTTAAAACCAACAGCTATATAAATTATTGGTATAATACCGGCACTGAGTAATCTTCCCGGTTCACCAAGCGGAAGAACATTTTGTAAAAATGATTGTCCCCAAATTAACCCGCTGAAACCTGCCAAAACAAATACGATTCCGGCAAGTGATTCAATATAAATTAGTGCTTTATGACTTGTTTCAAAAGAACGATATGACATAAACATTAACAATACACCGGTAGCAATAATAGCTCCGCCTTGAAATCCGCCTCCGGGAGTTAAATGACCGTGTACAAAAACATAAGCACCAAGTAAAACAATCAAAGGATAAAGAAGGTGAGCACCAACTCTTACAATAAGACTGGCATGTTGTAATCTTCTTTTTTTCCCTTTTTTATCAAAAAGAATGGCTCCTAAACCTGTTGCAGCTAAAAATAGAACCGTAACTTCTCCTAAAGTATCAAACCCTCTGTAACTAACAACAATGGAAGTAACAGTATTAACAGCACCGGTTTCTTTAACGGTATTTGCTAAATAATGTTGACCTACATTATCTCTTTTTTCGCCAAAAGGAATTGTTAAAAACACTGAAAGCATATAAAAGCCAAAAATTGCCAAAACAAAAATTGCAGTAACTTTTCTCATTCTTCGTACCTTTCGGTTTTTTTAATAGCTATTACAAATATAATTGTGGAAAGAGCAACACCAATGGCAGCTTCGGTTAAAGCAACATCCGGAGCTTGAAGTAAATAATAGAAGATAGATAATATTACACTAATTGCAGAAGTACCGATTACAGCCAGTAATAAATCCTTTTGTTTAACGGAAAATATTGCAGCAACTATAATAATAACT
This sequence comes from Melioribacteraceae bacterium, assembly GCA_026987055.1. Lineage (GTDB taxonomy): Bacteria > Bacteroidota > Ignavibacteria > Ignavibacteriales > Melioribacteraceae > JALSNL01. Next base: position 3,991 of record JALSNL010000120.1, read on the forward strand.
GCAAGAATGTAAATCATTATCATTGCCCAATCCATTAGTGTTCTTCTTCCTCATTTTGTGAAACTTCTGCGTATGTATCAATGCCGTCTTTATCATTCATATAAGGTTTATGCCCGTTTTTGTAACTACCGCGTGCCAAAGCGTGCGAGCTTATGGGGTTTGAAATTGCAAAAAAGATTGCAATAATTAATGTTTTCCAAAACCATTCCGGTTGTAATAAACCAACGCCAATAATTGTCCCTAAAGCTCCAAGAGTAGTA
>JALSNL010000121.1 GCA_026987055.1 Melioribacteraceae bacterium
ACAAGTAAAGAATGTTGCGGAGAAATATTTACATATAGTTAATCCGGTGCAAATAGTGGTAAGATAGCACTCGGATTTAACCGATTAAACAGATAAAAACGGATTTAAAATGTTACATAAAGAGATCACCGATAAAATATTAAAAGCATTTTTTAATGTTTATAATCAATTGGGATATGGCTTTTTAGAAAAAGTTTATGAACGTTCAATGGTAATTGAATTAAATGATTTGGGATTAAAATGCGAAGCACAAAAAAAGATTGATGTTTTTTATAAAAATATTAATGTAGGCGATTATTATGCGGATTTGATTGTAAATGAAAAAGTTATAGTTGAATTAAAAGCTGCAGAAGGAATTATTAATGAACACAAAGCACAATTATTAAATTATTTAAAAGGAACTAATATTGAAGTTGGACTTTTATTAAATTTTGGTAGTAAACCGCAATTCAAAAGAATGATATTCGAAAATAAATTTAAAAATCCGTTTTAATCCGTTGTATCTGTTTAATCCGAGTGCTATTTATTTTTTAAAACAAGGAAAATAAAATGATAAAAAAAACAATAACAATTATCTTGTTATCTCTCACAGTACTTTTTGCACAAACCGCAAACATACATCACAACTTGAAAGTTAATATTATCCCCGGTTCATCAGAAATAAAAGTGATAGATGAAATAACTTTACAACCGGAATTGCTTAAAGATAATTTAACATTCAAACTCAACGCCACACTTAAGCTTAGTCCGGTTCAAAACAAAAAATTAAAAATATACAACAGAGAAATTAACGGAAGCGATATTGGTCTGGATAGAGACGATGCGGGTTTAACAAAATCATTAAAACTAAAAGAATATATTATTCTTGGTTTTGACAAAAACAAACCTTTAAAATTAAACTTGAAATATTCCGGCAAAATAAAATCACCGATAAAACAAAGCGAAGAAAATTATCAACGCGGATTCAGCGAATCGCCCGGCATAATTGATAGCATTGGAATTTATCTTGCCGGTTCAACATATTGGGTTCCGACCTTTGGAGACGAACTTGTAAGCTTTAACCTAACGGCAACACTACCTGAAAAATGGAAAACCGTTTCACAAGGAAAGCGTATATTGGATAAAGTTGAAAACGAAACTCACATCGATACATGGAATTCTCCGACGCCGCAAGAAGAAATATTTTTAATAGCCGCAAAGTTTACGGAATATAAATACTCGATGGGTTCCGTAGATGCAATGGCATTTTTACGAACACCGGATGAAGCACTTGCAAACAAATATCTTGAAACCACTGCACAATATATGGAAATGTACAGAAACTTAATCGGACCTTTCCCATATCCTAAATTTGCTTTGGTAGAAAACTTTTGGGAAACCGGTTACGGAATGCCTTCCTTTACTTTGCTTGGTGAAAAGATAATTCGCTTTCCGTTTATTCTGCATTCGTCTTATCCGCATGAGCTTTTGCATAACTGGTGGGGAAATAGTGTTTATGTAGATTTTACAAAAGGTAATTGGTGCGAAGGTATTACCGCATACATGGCAGATCATTTAATTAAAGAGCAGCGCGGACAAGGAGAAAACTATCGTCGTTCTACCATTCAAAAGTTTACCGATTTTGTTAATAAAGAAAATGACTTTCCGTTAAATAAATTTATCTCCAGACATAATGCATCAAGCGAAGCTATTGGTTACGGCAAAACATTAATGATGTTTCACATGCTTCGTAGAAAAGTGGGAGATAAAAATTTCAAAAAAGCTTTTCAAGTTTTTTATAGAAACAATAAATTTAAAAGAGCATCGTTTGATGATATACGCATAGCATTTGAAAAAACTTCCGGACAAAAACTTAAATGGTTTTTCAATCAATGGGTAAACAGAACCGGAGCGCCCAAAATTACTTTACAAGATGTTACTACACAAAAATTAGAAACCACATATATTTCTAAAATTAAACTTGCACAAACACAAAAAGACAAACCCTTTAAGTTGGATATTCCCATTGCTATTGTTACCAAAAACGGAACCGTAACAAAAGTATTTCACATGGAAAAGAAAAAAGAAGATTTTCTTTTTACTACCAAAAGTAAACCTTATAAAGTATTGGTCGATCCGCAATTTGATGTTTTTAGAATTTTAGACGCCAATGAAATTCCCCTTGCATTTACTAAAGCTTACGGTGCTAAGAAAACACTAATGATATTACCTTCTAAAAAGGGAAAGTATTATAATCTTTACAAAAATTTTGTTAACGGTTGGATTAAAGGCAAAGAAGAAAACTTTTTAATTAAAACCGAAGACGAAATCAAAACGCTTCCAGCAGATACAACCGTTTGGATAATGGGCTTAGATAATAAATTTGCCGTTACGATTAATAGCCAAATTAAAAAATATAATTCAAATATACTTGCCGATACTGTTAAATTGGCAAAGAAAAAAATTACAAAAAACAACAATAGTTTTTTCATTACCGTCAAGAATCCGAATAACACAAACCAAGCTATGATATTTTTATCAATCGGAAACAAAAAAGCTGTTGCCGGATTAGTTAGAAAATTACCGCACTATGGAAAATATAGTTATTTGGCTTTTGAAGGAAGCGAACCTTCCAACATTGCAAAAGGTCAGTGGCAAGTAACAAATTCTCCGTTAATTAAAATATTGGATGAAAGAGGAAAAATCACACAGCCGAAACTTGAAAAAAGAATTCCTCTGGCAAGTTTGGCTCCGGTTTTCTCTTCAAAAAGAATGAAAAAACATATTGATTTTTTAGCTTCTAAAAAATTGAAAGGTCGCGGTATTAATACTCCGGAAATTGAAACAGCCGCAAGTTATATTTTGGAAAAATTTAATGAATACGGATTAAAACCGGGAGCCGATAACGGAACTTATATTCAAGAGTTTGAACATCAATTTAAAGATAAAGGAAAATTAAAACTAAAAAATATAATCGGAATAATTCCCGGAACAAATCCTAATCTTACTGAAGCCGTTGTTGTTTCTGCACATTACGATCATCTGGGTCTCGGTTGGCCTGATGTAAGAAAAGGAAACGAAGGCAAAATTCACTACGGTGCCGATGATAATGCAAGCGGTGTTGCTGTTATGTTGGAATTGGCAAAGACTCTCGCTAAAAAACTTAAACCTTCAAGAACAATTATATTCGTTGCATTTTCCGGTGAAGAAGCCGGTTTGCTCGGTTCTAAATTTTTTGTGGATAATTACAAAAAGTTTAAAATTCTTGCCGACTTAAATTTAGATACCGTAGGCAGACTTTTCGGCAAAAAGATTATGATACTAAACGCAAACTCTGCACGCGAGTGGAAATTTATTTTTATGGGAACGGAATACACAACGGGAATCGGTTCCGATATTATTACGCAACAATTGGATGCAAGCGATCAAGTCTCTTTTGTTCAAAAAGGAATTCCTGCAGTTCAATTTTTTAGCGGACCGAATGAAGACTATCACAAACCAAGTGATACGCCGGATAAAATTGATGCAGACGGTTTGGTTAAAGTTGCAACAGTTGTTCGCGAAGTGTTGATATACTTAGCCGAACGTGATAAACCTTTGGAATTTAAAGGAAAAATAAAAAGCGATAATACAAAAAATAAAAACGCAAAACCAAAAGGCAAAACAAGAAGAGTATCTACCGGAACAATGCCGGATTTTACTTTCAACGGTAAAGGTGTTAGAATTGCGGCGGTTTCAAAAGATTCTCCTGCCGATAAAGCGGGATTAAAAAAAGGAGACATTATTATTAAGTTTGATAAAAAAAATGTTAAAACTTTAAAGGATTATTCAGATTATCTTAAAGAACATAAACCGGGTGATATTGTTGAACTTACCGTTAAAAGAAAAGGAAAAACAAAAAAAATCAAAATAGTGTTGGCTGAAAGATAATTTTATAAATGATAAATATTCTGGGAAAAGAACTACAAATCGTTTTTGCACAAAGATACAGGTAATAATTATTGCCTTCGTATAACTAAACAGTTTGTAATTTTTCGATAGTTTTTTTACCTGCTAACGTAATAATACCCGCGGATTAACTTACTTTTGTAAAAGGGGAAAAGTTTTAAACTGCTTCTCTTTTGCAAAGTAGTAACTTGGCGGGGTTCCGTTTTTATATGTTTTAATGTATTAACAATATTATTATACTTATAGAAAACTTTAAGAGGTTAATATGACTAAATCCAACCACAAATTATTTTCAT
>JALSNL010000122.1 GCA_026987055.1 Melioribacteraceae bacterium
AGATGAAACATAAGATTTAACTTTAGCAACACTCCGGGGTGTGTCTTGATTAATTGCCAAAATAGAAAATCCTTTTGAAGAATATTTTTTATAAATTTTTTCTAAATGTTTTAACTCCGCTCTACACGGTTTACACCACAAAGCCCAAAATGTTATAAGTGTAGGACCTTTTTCATTAATTTCAGTAAAACTGATTTCATCACCGGAAATAGTTTCGGCAGTAAAATCTATGTTGTTTTGTCCATACAAAATTGAAGTTGTTGATAAAAGAATAACAATTGAAAGAATAAAAAAAATGTTTTTCATAGAGTTTCTTTCTTTATTTAAATAAGATAAATAGTCCAATTAAATTCAAATATAATAAATTTTATAAATATATACTATTTGAATCATAGAATATTAAAAGTTTTAATGATAATACTAATGCTTCAATATAAGATTTGACGTATAGAAGACAATTTTGTAAATTTTTATTTTATATTGTTAAATAAATGATAAAAATAGTGAATTTGTCTCACTTCTTTTAAAATTTGATTACTTTTATTTAAATTACATTTTGAAACTTTATTGTTATTTTTGCATCTAATAATTTTTAATACTAATTATAAGAAAACGTTAAAATTATGAATAAAAAATTACTTCTTAGAATTTTACCTATTTTAGTGGGTGGTATGCTTGGTTATGGATATTACTATTTTATCGGATGCCAGTCAGGAACTTGTGCAATTACAAGTAACCCATATATTTCAACAGCTTATGGTGCTTTTACCGGTTTAATATTTGCAATACCTACAAAAAAGAAAAAATCTGAAGAGAGCGAAAAAAATGAGCAAAACCAAAATAACTAAAGATACGGAAATTGAAGATTTAGTGAAACTTATCCCGGATTCCGTTGTTTACTTGATGGAACAAGGGATAAGATGTCTTAGATGTGGTGAACCGATTTGGGGGACTTTGGAAAGTGCCGCAAAAGAAAAAGGGTTTAATGATAAAGACATTGATAAGTTTGTAAAAGATCTAAACAAGATGCAGTAATATTGTTCCTAATAACAACTGCTATAATTTTAATATTGAATAATTAACATTTTCTCATAAAGGAGATAGAATGAGTAAAGAAATAAAACAAAATAAAAAATCGGAAAGCTTTTTAAGTGATGCTAAAAACAGAAGCAGATTATATACGGGAATTTTTATTGTTGCAGCGGTTATATTTTTTATAGTAAACAATATGAATGGAAATTCAGAGCAAGGACCATATCCGCCAAATTATAATAAAACTCCCACTAAAATGTTAAACCTTAGTGATTACAAAGGTAAGGTTGTAATATTGGATTTTTGGGCAACTTGGTGTCCACCTTGTAGAAAAGGAATACCGGATTTAATTGAAATTAAAAAAGAATTGAAGAATAGTGATTTTGAAATAATTGGGATATCTTTAGATGCATTTACACGTGGAGGTTCTACTAAAGATGATGTTGTTCCGTTTATAAAAGAAAAAGGAATTAACTATCCAATTGTTATGGGAGATCCGGGTATAGCACAAAAATATGGCGGTATTCGTTCTATTCCTACATCATTTGTTATAGATAAAGAAGGATATATTGTTTCTTATTATCAAGGGTTGGTGCCAAAACAAAGATTTTTGGATGATATTAAAAAAGCTAATTCTAAAGATTATAAACCCAACAAACAATATGTTGCTCCGGATTTTTCTTTACCAATAGCAAAATAAAAAGCAATTTGTATAATTGATTTTTAACCATATAACAAAATGATTATTTTGTAAACAGATAAATAATTAAATATAACCGCCGATTTTACATCGGCGGTTGCTTGTTATGTAAAAACACTAAAAATAATAAGTAAATGAAAAAAATATTATTACTAATAATTGTTTCATTTTTTCTTTTTGTTTCTTGCAATAGTAAAGAGACTAAAGTAAATGAAAAAACATTAGAAGATTATCATCAAGAATTTAAAAAATATGCCAATGATTATTTGTTTGGACTGAAAGCAGTATTAAAACGTAATCTAAAAAATGGCGGACCAATTCAAGGTGTTACGGTTTGTGCCGATACAGCTTCGGATTTAACAAAAATGTTTTCCGATGCAATTGAGTTGGATGTTAGAAGAGTTAGTTTTAAAAATAGAAATCCCAAAAATGTTCCTGATGAAGTGGAAGCTGAAATTTTGCACAAATATGAAAGTTTACTTAAAAAGAATAAACTTACTTCGGATGTGGAAACTTTTGGTAAATATAAGTTAAATGGTAAAGAAATTTTGAGATACATGAAACCGATTATTGTGGAAAAAAAATGTTTAAAATGTCACGGAAATATGAAAACCATTCCCCAAAATGTACGAAGCTTTTTAAGGGAAAAATATCCTAAAGATAAAGCTGTTAATTATAAAGTAGGTGATTTACGCGGAGCTATTTCAATTACAAAAGAATTATAAAACTTAATATAAAAAAAGCTGCTTTTAATTTTTAAAAGCAGCTTTTTTATTTTGCAGATTCAACCATCTACTCATTATCATTTAAATTTTGTTTTAGTTCTAAAAATTCGGCAAGTCTTTCCAGAACCTCCCAAGAGTAAATTCCTGCACTTTCGCCATCTTTCCAGATAATATTTATTGCATAATTTCCAACGGATTTAATATTAGCAATTTCATATTTCCCCGGCTTATCCGGTCCTTTCGGCGGAGGTGGAATATGTTTCCAAAGAATAGTTTCACCCTTATTGCCTGCATCGGGTGATTCGTCTCTTAGAAATTTTAGCGGAAAAGTGTTTGTTTTCCCATTATCCCATTCAATTGTTAAAGATTCTTGTTCATTCAATTTTATTTTTTTTGGTTTTGCCATTTACTAAATTCCTTTGGTAAAATATTAAAACTAAAATTTTGTAATAAATTAGTGTTATTAATTATTTGTTCCACCTAATATTAAAGGTAAACCGTCTTTGCCGGCACCAATAACAATAACCTTTGCATTTGGTGAATTTGCCAATTTTTCAGTAGCTTCAATTCCTTTCCATCTAAGTAAATTCTGATTAATTCCTTGTGAAACAATTTCTTGAAAATCTTTAATACCTTTAGCTTCTATTCTTTTTCTTTCCGCTTCTTGCTTTTCTTTGGTTAACACAAAAGTCATTCTTTGACTTTCCTGTTCTGCTTGAAGTTTTTCCTCAATTGATTGTGTTAAACGTTGCGGTAAAGCAATTTGTCGTAATGGTGCATTTTCAATTGTAATTCCACGCGGACCAACAAGCTTTTGAAGTTCGGTTGTTATCTCTTTAGCAAGTTGTTCTCTGGCTCCGGTATATAAGGCTTTTGCTTCAAATTTAGATGTAACACCTCTAACTACAGATCTGAATTGAGGAATAAGAATAACATTCAGATAATCGCCTGCTTGTACGGATTTATAAATACTGTTTGCCATTGCAGGATCAACTCTAAACATTAAACTTATCTCCAATTGAACAGGTAAACCTTCTTTTGAAGGTACATTCATATTCTCTTTAATTTCTTGTGTCTTAAAACTATATTTAATTATTCTAGCTAACGGATTAACAATATTAACACCGGGTTTTAATGTTGTATCGCTGACCTTTCCCCAAAAATCAACAACACCAACAGTACCGGCCGGAATAATTGTAAATGCTCTTGAAAGAGCAAAAAGTAAAGCTGCAATTGCTATTAGTAACGACATAGAGCTTTCTTGTTTTTTTCCCATTTGCTTCATATTACGTGAAACAAAAAAAAGTATTATTGCTGCTACAATTGCAAAAATGAAAATCATACTACCTCCAAAATTTAGAGTTTATTTAATTATTTTTTTTATTAATTTAACTTGATTAACTTTAGTGTTGGAAAGTTTAATTGAATTGTTAATCATTTTTTTTGCCAGATCTATTCCTTCTTTTTTGTTAGAAAATAATTCTGCGATAACATCATTTTTTTTAATTTTTGTTCCAATTTTGGGATAAAAAATAATTCCGGCTGTAGGATCAATTTTATCTTCCTTTGTTTTTCTACCGGCACCAAGTTCCAAAGAAGCCATTCCTATTTGGTAATTATCCAATTTTTCTACAAACCCGGATTTATTTGCAATTACAACTTCTTTATATTTTGCTTTAGGATATTTTTTTAAGTTACGCAAATAACTTGTGTCTCCGTTTTGCAATTCAACAATTTCTAAAAACTTATCAAAAGCTTTTCCGCTT
>JALSNL010000123.1 GCA_026987055.1 Melioribacteraceae bacterium
CTTCTGCTTTTTATCAATGCTCCTTAATGCCTTAATGGTTTAATTTTTTTTTACCATTAAGAAGTTAAAATCAGTTAAATTAATCCTTCCTCTTTTTCTCAATGCCCCTTAATGCCTTAATGGTTTTTATTTTTCTTACCATTAAGAAGTTAAGATTAGTTAAATTAATCCTTCCACTCTTTCTCAATGCCCCTTAATGCCTTAATGGTTTATTATTTTTTACCATTAAGAAGTTAAGATCAGTTAAATTAATCCTTCCTCTTTTTCTCAATGCCCCTTAATGCCTTAATGGTTTATTATTTTTTACCATTAAGAAGTTAAGATCGGTTAAATTAATCCTTCTGCTTTTTATCAATGCTCCTTAATGCCTTAATGGTTTAATTTTTTTTTACCATTAAGAAGTTAAAATCAGTTAAATTAAGCCTTCCGCTTTTTCTTAATGCCTCTTAATGCCTTAATGGTTTAATAATTTATTTTTACCATTAAGAAGTTAAAATCAGTTAAATTAATCCTTCCACTTTTTATCTATGCCCCTTAATGCCTTAATGGTTTATTATTTTTTACCATTAAGAAGTTAAGATCAGTTAAATTAATCCTTCCACTTTTTATCTATGCCCCTTAATGCCTTAATGGTTTAATTTTTTTTTACCATTAAGAAGTTAAGATCAGTTAAATTAATCCTTCCACTTTTTATCTATGCCCCTTAATGCCTTAATGGTTTAACAATTTTTACCATTAAGAAGTTAAGATCGGTTAAATTAATCCTTCTGCTTTTTATCAATGCTCCTTAATGCCTTAATGGTTTAATTTTTTTTTACCATTAAGAAGTTAAGGTAGATTAAAGCGTATTTACAATTACAGGAATATAAAAAGTAACCTTTGTTCCTTTTACTTTTCCTGAAGTATCGGTTATATTACTTATCTTCAATTCATATTTTCCTTTTTTATCTTTGTTTAAAATTGCTAATCGTTTTCTTGTAATCTGCAAAGAAAGAGATTTGTGCTTTTTACTTAAAACAATATCTCCATCTCTATTTCTCCTTAAATTTTCGCTACTTTTCGTGTTTAATCCGGTACCATTATCAATAATCTCAAATTTCAATTTATCTACTTCTTTTGTAATTTTTATTTTTAAAAATCCCTTTCTGCTTAAGTTTTTAAAACCATGCTCAATGCTATTTTCCAAAAACGGCTGAATCAACATCGGAGGCACTTTTATAAAATCCGTATTTATCACAGAATCCACTTCAAAATCAAACTCGAATTTATCTTCAAATCTAAGTTGCTGTATTTCCAGATAATTTCGTAGTGCTTCTATTTCTTTAGACAAACTTATGTACTCTTCCCTTGAACCATATAATATCGATCGCATCAAATCCGCAAATTTCGAAAGATAGCTTCCGGCTTCTATAGGATTATGACTAAAAATATAGGATTGTATCGCTCCTAAAGCATTAAAAATAAAATGCGGATTCATTTGAGAACGCAGTAATCTTTGTTCCAATGTTTCCATAAAATGCTTTTCTTTCAATTTTGCTTCCCTGTATTTTATATATGCATAAAATATCAAAACCAAAATAATTATTTCGAGCAATATAAACCACCAGGTTTTCCAAAATGGAGGATTCACCACAACGGGGATTGCCATAATATCGCTCCACACCTTATCCGGATTAGCTGTTTTTAATAAAAATTCATACTTTCCCGGTTCCATATAAGTATATGTCGCCTTATGCAATCCGTTTTTAGCAAAATGCCATTTCTCATCAAATCCTTTAAGCTTGTATGCAAATAAATTATTATCGACATCACTTAAATCATTAGACACAAAATCAAATGTTATATAATTGCGATTATACTTTAAATCGACTTTCACTCCATCGTATTCATTTTCCAGAGGAGCTTTTTCAAAAATTTTTATTGTCCTTATAGCTGCGACAGGTTTATGTTTGTTAAAGAGTATTTTCTCCGGATCAACTACCGTTAATCCAAAATTGCTTCCAAATACAAGTCTTCCATCCTTTAATTTCAATGCAGCTGACGTAAATTCATCTGAGGTCAAGCCTCCTTTTTCATAATAATTTACAAAAATTTTATCTTCTTTATCAAATCTCGATAAACCGTTTGATGTCGAAATCCATAAATCGCCGTTATTATCTTCCAATATAGCTTTCACTTCATTATCACACAATCCGTTTTCCTTAGTAAAATGTTTAAAAGTATTATCTTCGGGATTAAATCTATTAAGACCTTTTGCTCCAACCCAAATATTTCCAACCATATCTTTAAATATACAAGCTATATTTTGCCCCCAAAGTGATGTACTATCCCCGTTTTTACCCGTAAAATACCGGGCTTTCTCAGTTTTTGTATCAAATATAGTCATACCTCTGTTGGTAGTACCGATAATTAATTTACCTTTCTTCAATTCATTGATACAACTAATAAAATGACTTCCTAAATTTTTAAAAACAGGCCTCGGTATTAATGGTTTTTTGATAAAATCCTTTTTTGATACATCAAAGGGGACTAAGGAATATGAACCCCAAGTACCAATCCAAAAATTGCTGTTTGAGTCCTCAAAAAAATCATTGTACCAGTCCAGTTTTTTAGTGGTTTTATCCAGAGTCAGCAATTTTATATTATTATTTTTCTTATCTATCAAATCAAAACCGATACCTGCCCATAATCCGATAAATATGTTATTTTTGCTATCTTGGTAAAGAGTGGAAATACGATTTGAAGAAAGCCTGTATCTACTATTTTCCGAATTATCCAAATGTTCCTGTCTAATAAAATCAGTATCCACAATATCTATTCCGTTATTTTTCGTTCCGACCCAAATATCACCTTTTTCGTCTTGGATCAAAGCAGTAATATGGTTTGATGATATTGTTTTTTTATCTCCGTAAATATGGAAAATGCTTTTAAATTTATTTTTATGAGGGCTATATCTACACAAGCCGTTCATAGTTCCCATCCACATATTACCAGCATTGTCTTTATAAAGTTTAAAAATGTAATTCGATGGAATAGAATATTTATTTTCATCAGAATGTTTTAAGGCAAATATCTTATTTTCCATTCGATTATATATTTTCAAACCCAAACCATTTGAAAACCACAACTCATTATTATTAAAATCAATGATATCGTAAGTAGTACCACTGATAAATTTATGAATTCTTCCATTTGCGAACCGAAACAATCCATCAACGCCTCCAATCCAAAATTCACCTTTATTATCAATATAATATTTTGCTACATCTTTATCTCTTTTGCTTGACTTGTCAAGAGGATTTGTTTTATAGTACTTAAAAACCTCAGTTTTTTTATCAAATTTACAAGTATTTATTCCTCTACCTCCTATCCACAGATTTCCTTTTTTATCATCAAACAGATCATGATTATAATAGGTAAATACCTGTCCCGGTTTTTCATGTTTAAAAGCACTGTAAATTCCTGTTTCGATATTATATTTGTATAAAATACCATCTGCTGTATCAAACCAAACAATACCGTTTTCCCCGGGCAAAACCGACATTACAAACATACTTTCTCTTGTTAAACCACTTGAATCAAAAGGAAAAACATGTTTAAAACCGTCCGTTCTCCTATCAAAAATATCCAAGCCCCCATTACTACCGATCCAAAGGTTTTTTTCAGCGTCCTCACAAACAGAAGCAACTATATTTCCCGCTATACTTGAAAAATCTTTGTGAGAATGAAAAAAAGTTTTAAAATCATAACCGTCAAAACGATTTAGCCCATTTTCTGTAGCTATCCACAATATTCCATGAGAATCCTGAAAAATATCATTTATTCTGTTATTGGAAAGGCCATCTTTTGTAGTAAAAATATCAAAACGGTAATATGGAGCATATACGACCTTATGTTGCCCCCGAAGCGACCGTGAAGCAACTAATATTATCAACATTAAAACAGCTTTTTTCAAGCTCATTATTTTTGTGATAAAAGTAACAAATATTTATAAATATTTTATAAACACTTCACGAAAATATTAAAAAGTCATAATTAGTGCCTGCAACTTTAGATTATTTATGCACTCGTTCTTCTATCCAAAATTTTCAATCCTCTTGAAAATGCAAAAAGCAAGATACCGAATAAATAAATCACACTTGATCCGACATTAACTCACTTTATGTATGGAAACATATACCTGTGTAGGATGATCATGATCAGGAAGAA
>JALSNL010000124.1 GCA_026987055.1 Melioribacteraceae bacterium
TTTAAGTTTATTTTTCCATCCTAATAATACTTTATTCACGCTTTTATTTTTTTATTATGGAACTCTGTGCATTCTCCGGTTAATTTTGAATAAAGCTTTTTTTATAGAGAACCACAAAGCAGATACGGAGTTACACAAAGAAACACTTCTGTTTTTATATTTTTAAGATTTTTGTCCCATCATATTCTTTTTCTGTTCTTTTTCAGCTTTTTTCTTTTTCTTTTTTTCTTTGGCTTTTTCATCTTTTCTTAAATATTCTTCAACCTTATCCACAGCATTTTTACTACCGATATAAATAGGTACACGTTGATGCAAATCCGTAGGTTGAATTTCCATAATTCTTTTTTCGCCGTCAATGGCTCTTCCGCCTGCTTGTTCTACAATAAATGCCATCGGGTTACACTCGTACATTAATCTGAGTTTACCGTTTGGGTTTCTTTTGTCAGCGGGATAAATAAATATTCCTCCGTAAAGTAAATTACGATGAATATCCGCAACCATAGAACCGATATATCTTGCCGAGTATGGTTTACGTCCTCTATCTTTAGCATCCTGTACATATTTGATATATTTCTTTAAACCGGAACGCCAATATTTATAATTACCTTCATTTAGGCTGTAAATAGAAGCCGTTTCGGGAATTCTGATATTATCGTGAGAAAGTAAATACTCTCCAAATGCAGGATCTAAAGTAAAACCGTAAACACCTTCACCGGCTGTATAAACAAAAATTGTACTTGAACCGTACACTACATAACCGGCGGCAACTTGCTTAACACCTTTTTGCAGCAAATCTTCTAAAGTACCGGGTTTACCGTCATCGGGTGTAACTCTTTTATAAATTGAAAAGATTGTTCCTATAGAAACATTGGCATCTATATTTGAAGAACCGTCAAGTGGATCAAAAAGTAAAACATACTTCCCTTTTTTATGGTGATCGGGAATGTGAATAATATCCTCTTCTTCTTCCGATGCCATTGCGCATAAATGTCCACCGTGGTCCATAGCTTTAAACATCATTTCGTGGGCAAAAATATCTAACTTTTTTACACGTTCTCCGTGAACATTGTTATCGCCGGTAAATCCAAGTATATCAACCAATCCGGCTTTGTTTACTTCCAACGAAATTACTTTTGTTGCAAGTGCCAAATCGTGTAATAATGCCGAAAGTTCTCCGGTTGCTCCCGGATGTTTTTTTTCGCCTTCATAAATATGTCTGGTTAAGGTCATAAAATTGATTGCCATTTTTCCTCCGGTTAAACTTTTTTAAATTTTTCTTGTTCTTTATATTGCAATAAGTATAATTTATAGTATAATCCTTTTTTTGCAAGTAATTTTTGATGCGTCCCGCTTTCTTTAATTTCGCCTTTATGCATCACAATTATTTTATCGGCATTTTGGATGGTTGATAAACGATGTGCAATTACAATTGATGTTCTTCCTTTAAGCAATTTTTCAATTGCTTTTTTTATTAGTATTTCCGTTTCCGTATCAATGCTGGAAGTTGCCTCATCTAAGATTAATATTTGCGGATTAAATGCCAAAGCTCTTGCAAAAGAAATTAATTGTTTTTGTCCAACACTTAAAGTTGCACCTTGTTCCATAACTTCTTCGTTATATTTTTTAGGAAGTTTATTTATAAATTTTTCCGCTCCAACTATTTTTGCCGCTTCCGTAATTTTTTCTTCTGTAATTTCTTCGGAGTTCAAACCGATATTCGATTTTATGTTACCCGAAAATAAAAATACATTTTGAAGTACAACAGCAATTTTCTTTCTTAATTCAAACTTATCTATTTCTTTTATATTAATTCCGTCTATTTTTATTTTGCCTTTTTGAATATCGTAAAACCGAGTAAGTAAACTGATAATACTGGATTTGCCGGCTCCGGTTGCTCCAACAATAGCAACGGTTTCTCCGGGATTTATTTTAAATGAAACATTTTTTAAAACATCTTCTCCTTGGTTGTATGCAAATGTTACATTATTAAATTCTATCTCTCCTTTTAAGTTTTGTAATAATTTCGGATTTGCAGAATTGGGAATAATTGTATTATCGTCAAGTACTTCAAAAATTCTTTCCGAAGCTGCCATTGCGGTTTGCATTATATTGTATTTTTCCGAAAGGTCTCTTATCGGTCTGAAAAACATTTCTGTATATTGAATAAAAGCGAATAAAACACCAAGCGTCATATTCCCTTGAATAACATTACCACCACCATACCAAATAATAAGAGCAATTGAGATTGAACTTAATACTTCCACTACCGGAAAAAATGTTGCATAATAAAAGACCGATTTTATTAATGCATTTCTGTATTCGGCATTTATTCCCAGAAATTTTTTAAATTCTTCTTTTTCTTTATTAAATATTTTTACAATACTGTTTCCGGTAATATGTTCTTGCATATAAGTATTTAGTTTTGCAAGGTATTTCCTTTCATTCCTATAAGCTTCTCTTACTTTTTTTCTGAATAGAAATGTTGCATAAAATAAAAAAGGTAATACCGAAAGTGTTATTAGAGCAAGTTTCCACGACATAAAAAACATAAATCCGAAAATCCAAAGAATATTAAACACATCGCTAAAAACCATTACTATACCGGAAGAAAAAAGTTGATTTAAAGCTTCCACATCGTTGGTTACCCTTGTTACTATTCGTCCTATCGGAGTTTTGTCAAAATACTTAAGGGAAAGATTTTGAAGATGAGAGAAAATTTTTACACGTAAATCGTAAATGATTTTTTGTCCCATTAACTGTGTATAATAAGTTAATGTATATTGCATTACGGCTTGCAGTAAAAGTGTAGCTATAAGAATTAGAACTATATTCAGAAGCACGTTGTAATCTTTATTTACAATTGCATCGTCAACGGCAAGCTTTGTTAGATATGGTCTTACCGGACCTAAACCGGCAACGAGTATGTTTAAAAAAATTGCCAGTACAATATATTTTTTATAAGGCTTAACATAACCGAGCAATCTTTTCATTAATTTGGAATCGTATGCTTTACCTTTGATGCCGTCTATATTTACAGGACTTCCGCCGCGCATTTAATTCATCTCTTTCAATTCTTCTTCCAATAATTGTTTGTTATATAATTCCGAATAAACTCCGCCTAGTTCCATCAGCTTGCTATGTGTACCGCTTTCAATAATTTCACCTTCTTTCAGAACTATAATATTATCGGCATGTTTAACTGTTGATATTCTGTGACTTATAATAATTCCGGTTCTTCCTTTCAGAAATTTCTTAAGTCTTTGTAAAATTTCTTCTTCGGTATTTGTATCAACAGCAGAAAAAGAATCATCAAGAATTAGAATTTTAGGATTAACTGCCAAAGCTCTAGCAATGCTTGTTCTTTGTTTTTGTCCGCCGGAAAGTGTGATACCACGTTCACCCAAAACCGTCTCAAAACCTTGCGTAAAAAGTTCCACTTCGTTTTTTAATTGGGCTGTTTCCGATGCTTCAAAAATCACTTGCTCATCCGGCTCCGATAATCCGTAAGCAATATTGCTGAATAATGTATCTGAAAAAAGGAATGTTTCTTGAGAAACCATTCCGATATTTTTACGTAAAATATTTTTCGGAATTTTCTTAATGTTTATTCCGTCAATCAATATTTCACCTTTGGTTACTTCAAATAATCTTGGAATAAGATTTACCAATGTTGATTTACCGCTTCCGGTATGTCCAACTATAGCAAGTGTTTCTCCGTTATTAATTTTGAATGAAATATTTTTCAACACATAATCAAGCTTATCCGAATATTTGAAATAAACATTTCTAAATTCAAGGTTCCCCTTTATAGATGAAATATTTGTTAAAGGATTTTCTTTATTATTCGTATTTTCCACATCACTTTTTTCATTAAATATTTTTAATAATCTCTTCATACTTGCGGATGCTTGTTGAACAATGTTTATAATCCACCCGAAAGCAATTACAGGCCAAATGAGAATACTTAAATATGCTATAAAGGCAACAATTTCTCCAAGCGTCATCTTGTTTTCAATTACCATTGAACCGCCGAGCCAAATAACAATAATAACGGAAATGCCTGTAATCAAAAACAGCATAGGAACAAACAAAGCTTGAATTTTTATTTTGTCCATATTTCTTTTAAGATATTCATCACTAAGTTTTGTGAATTGCTTTACTTCGTTTTCTTCTCTTACGTAAGATTTTACA
>JALSNL010000125.1 GCA_026987055.1 Melioribacteraceae bacterium
AAACTTTTAGTTCCGGTGGGAACGTATAAAGTAAAAATATCCTATATAGGTTATTATCCGTCGGTACAAAGTTTTACCCTTTCAGCAGCGAAAAGAAAAATTTACGCCAAAATATTTTTATCTCCGCAAGTAATTAAGGAAGATGAAATTAAAGTGATTGCCAATAAAGAAGAGCCGACAATAAAAAAGCAGGAAATCAAAACAAAAGATATACAACTAATGCCCACAATTAATTCCGATGTTTTACGAAGTGTACAAATACTATCCGGAGTATCTACAAACAATGAACTTACCAGCGGTTACAATGTTAGGGGCGGCAGTTATGACGAAAACTTAATTTACTTAAACGGATATGAAATTTACAGACCTTTTCTTTTGCGTACCGGAGTTGAAGAAAATCAGTCGTTAATAAATCCGGATATGGTAAGTAATTTAACATTTTACAACGGAACATTTCCCGCAAAACTTGGCGATAGAATGTCGTCTGCACTGGAAGTACAATATAAAAATACAAATGAGAATCAACTACACGGAAGTGTCAGAGCGGATTTTTTGAATTTCGGCTTAAACTTAAAAAGCAAATACAAAAAGTTAAATTGGAATATTGGTTTGAGGTATGCTTATCCCACAAAATTTCTAAATTCTCTTCAAACAAGAGGTGATTATGAACCGTCGTTTTCAGATTTTCAAATAGCAGCAAACTATAAAATTACACATAATTCCGTTTTGGAATTTTTAGGTATTTATGCGGATAATAAATTTAATTTTGTTCCTAAAACTTGGAATGGAAATTTTAATGGTTTTGAGCGTGGGGACCAAAGAGGAATTTCAATTGATTTTTTGGGTAAGAAAAATTTCGGATACATTACTCAATTATACGGTGTAAAATATAAAAATAAAATTAATAATAATTTGAGTGCTTCGGTAGCGGTGTCTAAGTATTTGACAAACGAAGAAGAAAAATTTAATACAATAAATAACATTTATTATAATTCCAATCCGTTCAACCCTAGTGATGGTAGAGAATTCTTAAAATCTCAATTTGAAAACGGTAATAATTTTGTAAAACTAAATTCTCTTAGATTTAAAACCAATTTAAGATATGTAAATAAAATCCATAGTTTTAATATTGGAGTTAATTATAAGTTGAGAAATTTAAAATCCCAAATAGACGAATCGTTTAATGAAAAAGGGGAGGAAACTTTATTATTAAAACCTTATAAAAAGCATTACAATTTAGATTATAACCTAAACTCATTATCTTTATTTGCCGAAGATAATATTTTAATCGGTAATAAAATTAGTACAAGAATAGGGCTGCGTTTTCTAAGATATACCTTTAGTAAAGAAAATTTAATATCTCCGCGTTTCACATTTTCGTATAAACCGTCACTAATTCATAATTTTACTTTTAGCTGGGGTTATTATTATCAACCTCCGTTTATAAATGAATTAAGATCAATAAAAGTAAAGGATTTGAAATCACAAAAAGCAATTCATTATGTGTTTGGTTGGCAATACCGGTTTAGAAATAACTTAACACTCAAAACAGAAATTTATTACAAAGATTTGCACAATCTTATTCCTTTTTATTTTGATGAATTCAAAATGATTTATGTTGAAAAAAATAATCGTGAAGGTTTTGCCAAAGGAATAGATATTATGATTGAAGGCGAATTGGTGGACGGACTAAAAAGTTGGTTCGGTTATAGTTATTTGGATTCGCAAGAAAGAAAAATAGGTGCTAAAAAATATCAAAGAAGACTTTTCGATCAAACACATACTCTACAAATATTTTTTCAAGATAAAATGGGCAAACATAAAAATATACAGTCCCACTTAAGATTTTTGGCCGGTTCCGGTTTTTTATATTATAATAGATATTTGAAAAAAGATCCGGCAACAAATAAAACATTTATTGCAATAGATTATAACAATCCTTTTGAATACCTTTTTTATTTAAGAGTTGATATGGGTCTCTCGGCAAGTTTTAAATTGGGAGAAAAATATAAGCTGTTGGGAATAGTGGAAATATTAAATATTTTCAATAGGTACAATGCCGGTGCATATCAATGGATTCAAGCATTAAAAGATTTAAATACACCATTAAATATTCCTCAAATATTGAGCAAAAGATTTCTAAATCTCAAAATAAAATTAATTTTTTAATTACGGTTTTAACAAGTAATCACTTTCAAGAACTTTATTAAAAGTAGTTGTTACAACGGCATACTTAAAATTCTTTTTGTTGGAAAAAGCGGCATACTCTCCATTTTTGTTAAGTGCCAAATAACTTACTTGGAATGAATTGAAATCATCATATTTTTTTAATCTGTCTATTGCAAATTTACAAGCTTCCAAAGGTGAATATCCTTCTCGCATTTTTTCAACAATTAAAAAACTTCCAACGGTTTCAATTGCTCTTTCACCCAAGCCCGTTGAACAAGCGGCACCAACATTATTATCCACAAAAAGTGAAGCTCCTATTATTGCCGAATCTCCAACTCTGCCGGGAATTTTATAAGCCCAACCGCTTGTAGATACGCCGCCTGAAATGTTTCCGTTTTTATCAAGAGCCAAAAGTCCAATTGTATCGTGATTATTTTTTACAGGATCGTGCATTTTTTTGTTTGTCGATTTCCACTTTTCCCAAATTCTTTTTACTTCCGGAGTAAGAAGATTTTCTTTTTTGAATCCGTTCTTTAAAGCAAATTCTTGTGCACCTTTCCCCACCAATAAAACGTGCGGAGTTTTTTCTTTAACTAGTCTGGCAACGGAAATTGGATTTTTAATATCGTTTAAATAAGCAACAGCACCGGAATTACCGTTAGAATCCATAATACAAGAATCCAAGGTTACATTACCTTCGGCATCAGGATATCCGCCTAAACCTACGGAATGAACATTCGGATTGTTTTCAACTACATTAATCCCTTTTTCCACAGCGTCCAAAACAGTTCCGCCACTGCTTAATATTTCAAAAGCTTTTTCACTTGCCGGTAAACCGTGATACCAAGTTGCAATGACCAATGGTTTTTCTTTATTAGCGGTATATTTAATTTTATTAGTAAGTTTTTCGGGAAAAACATTTGAAGTAAGAATTCCCGTACTAATTACCGATGTTGTTTGTATAAATTTTCTACGCGATATTTTCATAAATTTTACTTCGGATATTTTAAAGTTTTGCTCTAAAACAATAAAATACTAAAATAAAAAGAAAAGTATATCATTTCATTATAAACTTGTAATAATTTTATTTACGTTTAAATTAGCAAATACAAAATGTTTTTTTATGAATATAAAGGAAACAATGGAAAGTATTAAAATGAAAGAGAAATTAAATTTAAAAGAAATTTTTACACCTCCAACATTCGAGGAATGGAAAACAAAGGTCGAGGCAGATTTAAAAGGAGCTTTGTTCGAAAAAAAATTAATAACCAAAACCTACGAAGATATTGAACTTCAACCGATTTATACAAAAAAAGATGTCGGAGGTTTGAAACTCCAAAACGAATTTCCCGGTATTAAAAATTTCAAACGTAATTCAAACACAACAGGTTATTTTAACAAAGCTTGGAATATAAATCAAAATATTAAAATAGCCGATGTGAAAAAATTTAATACTTCCCTAAAAACCGCTTTGGCAAACGGACAAAACTGCATCAATATTACAATAGATACCGCAACAAAATTAGGACTAAATGCAAGTGAAGCCGAAAGCAAACAAGTCGGCGATTTGGGTTTATCAATTTCTACATTAAAAGATTTGGATAATGCTCTTGAAGGAGTTGATATTACAAAATTCCCGATTATAATTGAAGGCGGTTTTAATCTTCTTCCTTTGCTTTTTGCTTTTGCACAAAAACAAAATATTAATCTTAAAGATTTATCCGGTGTAATAACTGCCGATCCTTTTGCGTTATTAGTTGAGCAAACTAAATTACCATTTTCTATAAAGAGTATTTTTGATAATCTCGGTTATGCAATTAAATGGACAAAATCCAAAAAATTAAAAATTAAACTTATTGAGGTAAGTACACTTCCATATTCAAACGGCGGAGCAAATGCCGTGCAAGAAATTGCATTCGCAATGGCTACGGCAACAGATTATATAAATTCATTACAAGAGCGTAAAGTTAAAGCTATAGATGTAATAAACAATATTGTTTTTACTTTCGGAA
>JALSNL010000126.1 GCA_026987055.1 Melioribacteraceae bacterium
GTTAATGATTATTTACTACCGGGTTTTTATTCGGTAAAGTTTAATGGCTCGGATTTATCAAGTGGTGTTTATTTCTATATATTAAATACCGGCAACAGAATTTTAAGTAACAAAATGATTTTAAGTAAGTAAATTTCAAAAGGAGGATTTATGTATAGGAGTTTATTCAAAGTAATAGCAGTTTTGTTTTTTTTAGTTTCATATTCTTATGCACAATGGACTAATGAAGGGGCATGGCCAAGTGATTCTTTTATAGGTGGTACTCATGGAATTACTGTTGATCCTGATGGAAAGGTTTGGACTTCTACATATTATAAACATGATAATTGGATTACACCGGATAGTGTTACAATAAAAACCTCGGCAATTTATGTTCTGAATCCTGATGGAACTCAAGCAGAGTTCTCACCAATTTACTTAGTTACAACAAATCAAAGTACCGATACATTAAATGGTAATTGCAGAGGTTTAACAACTGATGAAAATGGAAATGTTCTTTATGTTCAATCAGGACCAAATAAAATATTTAAAATAGATTATAAAACCGGCGAAGGAATTTCCAGACGAATAATAGGAGATGAACTGGGCTCTTCACCTACAAAACCAACCGTTGCTGATGATGGTACTATATTTATTGCGCCTGTTGTTGGTGGCGGAACTTCGGCAATTACAATGTACACATCTGACCTGGAAATTTTAGGGAAAGCTGTTGTTGGTCCTCCCGGAGTTGCCAGAACTATTGAAGTTACTAAAGATGGTAATACCTTATATTGGATGCCTTTTGATTTACAAAAAATTTATGTATATAAACGGGAAAGTATTTTAAGCGATTTTACACTAACAGATTCGTTAATGGAAGGAATGTCTATCGAATCTTCTGCTTGGAATCCTAAAACCGGTCAATTGTGGGTTTCTAATGATGCAAGAGGTTCGGCGCATCATACACATTTAACTTGGTTTGCAATTGATACTGCCGCAGTTGCTTTGGTGGATAGTTTTACATGGGTGCCAAATGATAATGAAGCTGAATTAGCCAGAGGTCTTGCTTTTAGTCCTGATGGTAATATAGCCTATGCAGGAACTTTTGAAGTTTCCACACCGCGAATCCAAAAGTTTGTTAATAACTCTACCGATGTTGAAAAAATAAATACGGCATTATCAAAGGAATTTTTACTTGAACAAAATTATCCGAATCCATTTAACCCAACAACAACAATAAGATACACAATACCCAATACTATAAAAACAGATGATGCAACATCTCAACAAGTACAATTAAAGGTATATGATATACTTGGTAAAGAAATAGCTACCTTGGTTAATGAAAATCAAGCACCAGGTTCTTATAAGGTTGTTTTTGATGCATCGAAACTTACAAGCGGAACTTATATATATACACTTAAAGCCGGTAATTTTCAAAAATCAAATAAAATGATTTTAACAAAATAAGATGTAATTGAACGAGAGATTAACTTGGTTTTTTTCTAAGTTAATCTCTCTTTTATTTGGTTCTATTCTAAGATAGGATAGATAGCAACAAGTTAAACCTCCGAGGTTTTAATCAAGATAATAACTTTAGTAAATCTATTGTAAAACTGTTTACTGTAATTTATTATTAGCATTCAATACCTCGGAGGTTTTGAAAATACTTACTTTAATTTATGCATAAAAAGAGAGTATTTTTTAATATCACCTATCCTATCTTAGAATTGATCTTTTTATTTTAACATGTAAGTATTTATTAACTCATATTACGTAATATTATAATTCAATCATACTGAGTGAATGTTTTTTAAGAAAGAAATATCTCGGAACTAAAAAAGACAGACATTCATCATTCGTAACGGCGATTTCAAAATAGCCTGCTCGCCTTCTTTTGGGCGGGACAGTTTTGTGTAACAAGAGTTATTAAATAAGCTTTCAGTGTTAGGTAAAAGACAACTAAATGTAAGCCGGCATTCACACAATGAAAATAAATAAATGAAGAAAGTAGCATTCACAGCATTAATATCCGTTAGTTTACTTTTTCTCTTTTTGTTTTGGGGAGGAAGTCTGTTAACGGAAAATAGTATTGCCAACAAAGTTGATAGATTGAAAGAGATTAGCAATACATCTCCAACCGTAATTTTTAATAAAAAGACAGTTGCTAATCTTCCTCGACCGTTAAAAAAATATTTTACTATGGTTACATCAAATAGTTTTAAGGTTCCAAAGTTTGTTACCGTTATTCAAAAAGCTGAAATAAAGACGAGTACAAAATCAAAATGGTTACCTGTAAATGCTGTTGAATATTTTACAACATACTATCCCAATTATTTATGGGATGCAGAGTTGCACACCAATAAATATTTTTGGGTTAAGACAATTGATAGCTATGTTGAAGGTGCAGGCAATATGATAATAAAATTTAATTCCAGCATAACAATTTCGGATGCAAAAAGTATCGAGATAAACAAATCGGATTTGTTTAGATATTTTTCCGAGGCAGTAGTTTTTCCAACATCTATGTTACCGAACGATAGTCTTAAATGGAATATGCTTGATAGCAACATTGCCGAAATAAAATACAAACATAAATCCGTTTCAATTGTAGCAAAGGTTTTCTTTAATGAAAACGGACTTATAGAAAAAATTTTAACGAACGATAAATTTCGTTCTACCGAAAAAGGTTATGTTCAAACACCTTATACTGTTTACTATTCAAATTACAAATGGTTCGATAATAAATATATCGTTCCGTCGCATTATGAATTGGAATGGGATTTGCCGGATGGAAAATTCAGGTATGCAAAATTTGATATTCAAAAAGTTATTTATGAATAAAACCGGGAAGTAAATATTATAGTTGAAAATATGCCATATAAAATAATTTCATTGTTACAGGTATTTCGAAATTAAACTATTCCTAAAAGTTCATTTACTAATTTCATGTTCATGTTACTTTCAAAATGTTTGGCCAATAAATCGTATTGGCTATTTTTAAATTTTTCTATTTTGGTATCATTTTTTCTTTTGGAATAAAGTTTGGCATAGGGTTTTATTTGTTTTAATATATAATTACGAAATTCATATCCATCAAAAATACCGTGAATGTAACATCCCCAAATATTGCCGGATTTATTTTTTGTACCGTCAAAATTTTTAACCGGATTTCCATTTTTTTCCGTAATCATAATTAAAGGTTCACAATGTTCCCCAATTAAAGTTTTTCCAAGATGTATTTCATAACCTGTTACTTTTATTTTTCCGGGCAAATATTTTCCGGTTATATTAGAAAGAGTTTTTTCTCCATCCAAAGTAGTTTCAATATCAAGTAAATTCAATCCTTTTGTCTCACCTTTTTTGCCTTCTAAGCCATAAGGATCTTTAATTATTGTTCCAAGCATTTGAAAGCCACCACAAATACCAATTATATTGCCAAAGTTCTCTGAATATTTAAGTAAAATTTCTTCCCAACCGGTTTTTCGCATCCACTCAATATCAAAACGGACATTTTTTGTTCCGGGTATAATTATTAAATCAAATTCATCTAAGTTTTTAGGTGTATAAAGATATGTTAATTCCACCGATGCATTTCTTTGCAAAGGAGAAAAATCCGTGAAGTTAGAAATATGGGGAAGTTTAAATACGCCAATATTTATTTTTTCATGTTCAAATGTTTTTTCGGTTTTAATTTTAGAATCAAGAATAACGCCATCTTCAGAATCGATATCAATATGACGATAATAAGGAATTAAACCAAGAACAGGAACTCCCGTTTGTTCTTCAATATATTTAATTCCATTTGTAAACAACGAAGAATCTCCGCGAAACTTATTGATGATTATTCCCTTTACTAATGAACGCTCTTTGGGAGTAATAATTTTTAGGGTCCCGATAATTTGTGCAAACACTCCGCCTCTATCAATATCAGCCACAAGAATAACATCAGCACTTGCATGATGTGCCATTTTGAAATTAACGAAATCAGTATCTCTTAAATTTACTTCAGCGCAGGAACCTGCACCTTCAATTATAATATAATTATATTTTTGTTTTAGTCTTTCTAAACTTTCTGAAGCTTTTCTAAATAAATAATCTGTATTCTTCCAATATTCCGATGATTCTTTATTTGCAATTGCTTTGCCGTGTAAAATAACTTGTGAAGTATTATCTGCCGAA
>JALSNL010000127.1 GCA_026987055.1 Melioribacteraceae bacterium
ACAATTTTTGCTGCTTCTTCGGCTGCATTAGGTGTAAAATGAATATCCGCAATTAAAGGAACATTATAACCCCGTTTTAATAATTCTTCTTTTATGTTTTTTAAGTTTTTGGCTTCTTTAATACTTGGTGCGGTAATACGCACGTATTCGCATCCGGCATTTACCATTCTTACGGCTTGTTCAACAGTTGCTTTGGTGTCCATTGTATCGGTTGTTGTCATGGATTGTATTCTTATCGAGTTTGTTCCGCCCAACGGTATATTGCCGATTGCAACTTCTCTTGTTATAAAAGGACTGTATTTTGTTAAGCTGTTGCAGTATTTTATATCGGAATTATTCATTTTGATTTTCTTTCTTTTTGAATTAAAATAATAATTTTATTATATCAATTAAATATAATAAATAGAATTAGAATGAATTTTAAAATTAGATTTTACATTCTGATATTTTTTTAGTTAATTACGGTTTAATCAAGATTTAAAAATTTAACAAATTAAATAGCATCCAATGAGAATACCGGAAACAACAATAGAGGAAATAAGAAGCTCTGCAAATATTGTAGATTTGATTTCCGGATATGTACAGCTTAGAAAAAGAGGGAAAAATTTTATTGGTCTTTGTCCTTTCCACCAAGAAAAAACACCTTCTTTTACCGTAAGCGAAGAAAAACAAATATTTCACTGTTTCGGATGTCATGCCGGCGGTAATATTTTTAAATTTTTAATGGAATATAAAAGTATATCGTTTGTAGAAGCGGTTCAAGAAGTTGCCGAATCCGTTGGAATAACAATTAATGTTGAAGAAGAAAGTTATTCATCCGATAACTCCGAATTGGAAGAACTGTATGAAATAAATGTAATTGCCGCTAAATATTTTTCAAACAATCTTATTTCCAAAGAAGCCATAAACATTGCTTCCGAATATTTGGAACAGCGAAACATAAAATTAAAATATCAAAAAATATTCGGCTTGGGTTATGCTCCGCCCGGTTGGGATAATTTTGTTAAATATGCAACCGAGCAAAAATTGGACTTGGAAAAAGTAAAAATGCTCGGTCTAATCGATTCCAAAGATAACGGACAGTATTACGATAAATTCCGCAACAGAATAATATTTCCCATCTTCTCGCCAAACGGACGTGTAATTGCTTTCGGCGGAAGAGTTTTTCAAGGCGAAGATAATGTTGCAAAATATTTAAATTCTCCCGAATCAACAATTTACCTTAAAAGAAAATCATTGTATGGTCTGTTTCATTCAAAAGATGAAATTAGAAAGCAGAACAAAGCAATACTTGTTGAAGGATACATGGATGTAATTGCACTTTATCAACATGGAATTAAAAATGTAATTGCTTCTTCCGGAACTTCTTTAACGGAGGAGCAAGTAAGATTGCTTTCCCGTTATACAAAAAATATAGTTGTAATTTTTGATGCCGATACTGCCGGAAAAAAAGCGGCACTTAGAAGTATAGAAATTCTTCTTAAACAAGATTTTGAAGTTACGGTTTTAAGTCTGCCCGAAGGTGAAGACCCCGATTCGTATGTAAATAAATTCGGCGAAAAACAATTTATTGAAACTGTTCATACGGCAAAAAATTTTTTAGAGTACCAAACGGAACAATATAAAGAAAGCGGGATGTTTGAAAATCCTTCTACAGAAGCCGAAGCAATAAGAGAACTTGTTAAATCGGCATCGTTTGTTAATGATGAATTAAAAAGAAGTTTATTGTTAAAATCAATTTCCAGAAAATTTAACCTTAGAGAAAAACTACTTGAAAACGAATTAAATAAATTTATTGCTCAAAATAATAAATATGCTCAAAGAAAACCCGCTAAATATAACGGAAAACCGAAACAACCGGCGGAAAAAAATAATGAAGCAATTTTCGAAAAAAAATACAGACCGATAGAAAAAGATTTCATTAAGCTTTTATTTGAAGGGAACGAAGAAATAATCGGGTTAATTTTCGATACCATTTTACCGGAAGATTTTACCAACAAAACTTTAGGCTCACTTGCCAAAATTGTTTACGATTCCTATATGGCGGGAAACTTTAGCACGGCTGCAATGGTAGAAAAAATTGAAGATGAAAATGTTAAAGATTATATAATTTCATTGTCTTTAAACGAATATCAAATAAGTACAAATTGGCACGAACGCTCCACCACAGGTAAAATAGAAAAAGACTTATTAACCCAAACAAAAGATTTAATCAAAAAATATCAATTGTTAAAAATTGATGAACAGATTATTGAAAACAATTCCAAAATAGAAAACCTTGGCGAAGACCCTGCAGTTATTGAACTAATGAAATTAAACGATGAATTAAGAAAAGAGAAAATCGTAATCAAAGAATCATAAATCTAAAGAAGATAAGAAAATGAATTCTAATCTTTATGAAATCAACACCAGAGTTTGGTTAAACAATTTCAACAAAGGAAACAACCACGCCACTCTTGATGATGTTCCCGAACAGTATTGGGAAGACCTTGCAAATAAAGGTTTTGATTATGTATGGCTAATGGGAATTTGGAAAACAAATAAAAGTGTAGTAAAAAAATATTGTTTTGAAGAAGGGTTGGTAAATAGTTATAGCAAAGCATTAAATGATTGGAAAGATGAAGATGTTATCGGTTCGCCATATTCCATAAGTCAATACAAAATAAATCCGGATATAGGCACAAAAGATGAGCTGATAAAATTAAAAAATTTACTAAATAGCTTGGGAATCAAATTAATATTAGATTTTGTTCCAAACCATTTTAGTGTGCATAGCAGTTTAATTATTACAGATCCGTATTTATTTATTGAAGCGGATGAAAAAAACTTTAGTGAAAACACACACCTTTATTTTAAGTCCGAATTAGCAGCCAACAAAATATTTGCTCATGGGCGCGATCCCTTTTTCCCTGCTTGGCAAGATACAATACAAGTAAATTACTTTAATGAAAAAGCAAGACGTTTTATGATAAACATTTTAAAAAATTTAACAACATTGTGCGATGGCGTACGCTGCGATATGGCTATGTTAAATTTGAACAATGTTTTTAACAATACTTGGGGAGCAATATTAAACACCAAAGGTTATAAAAAACCCGAAAAAGAATTTTGGGATTTAGCAATTAAAGAAACAAAAGAAATAAAACCGGATTTCCTTTTTATTGGTGAAGCTTATTGGGACCTTGGTTGGCAATTGCAACAACTCGGGTTTGATTATACGTATGATAAAACATTATTAGACAGACTAAAATCGGGATACGTTGAAGAAATACGCGGACACCTTTCCGCCGAAGATGATTACCAAAGTAAACTGGTAAGATTTTTAGAAAACCATGATGAGGAAAGAGCAATTAAATCTCTTGGAATAGAAAAATCTAAAGCTGCTGCGGTAATTTTTAGTACAATTAAAGGAATGCATTTATATTATGACGGTCAATTGGAAGGAAAAAAAACAAAACTGCCTGTTCAACTTGGAAGAGATAGAAAAGAAAAACCAAATGAATGTATAAGTAAGTTTTATACAAATCTTCTTGAAATAACAAAAACCGATATTTTCAAAAAAGGAGACTGGAAATTACTTAATTCCGAGCCCGCATGGGAAGGAAATTTTTCTTATCACAATATTTTAATTTGGCGATTAACTTATTTAGGCAGAAAACGCTTGGTAGTTGTAAATTATTCCGATGTTGTTTCGCAATGCAGAGTTAAGCTTCAATTAGACGGTTACCCGGAAAAATTTAAACTTAAAGATATTTTAAACGATAAAAAATATTACAGAAAAACAAGCAGTATAATAACCAACGGTTTATTTATAGAGTTAGGACCATATAAAAGTCATATCTTTTCTTATTAAACCCCAAACAAATTTATTTCCGGAATATAACCGTAGCCCGCAAAAAAAATCCTAACAAGCACTAAAACCTTGCTTTTGCACCAAAAAAGTTGGTGTAATGATCTACATGTTCACCATAACTTTCTATTTTGTCTTCTACAAGTTTGTACGTGCAATGTTCACCGGCAATTTCAGAGAAAACTATTTCATATACTTTTTGAGATTTATCAGTCATTAAAACCTTTGCCAAGTTTTCATCAAATTCAATTGCAGCTAAATTTGCATGACATATCGGGCAAAAATAATCCAAGTGTTCACCTTTCTTAATTTTAAAAGAAGGATGAGTTGTGGTTTCGTAATTGCCTAGTTTCGGACTAATAAAAACCAATCCGCTTTTTTTGGACTCGGTAGTTACAGAAAGAACAATATTACTTTTAACATTTAATTTACCTTTACAATAAGGACATAAAAAATCGTTTTTCATTTTGTTCCTCCTAGTTTTTATTTTTTGATATTTAAAGATATGATTATTTATTCAAAAACAGTAAATGAAAATCACTTTACACATTGAAAACTTTTTGATTGGTTTTATATGCTTTTGAATTTAATAAAGCATTAATTCAAGCAACTTTACTTTGTACCTTTTTCAGAAATGTTATTTTAAAGGTTGTACCTTTATTCTTTTTACTTTTTACATCTATCCGGGCATTATTAAACTTGCAGTAGTTTTTAACCAAAGATAAACCTATTCCATTACCATCGTATTTACGTGTATAGCCCATTTCTTCTTGAGAAAACGGCTCAAAAAGGTGAGGCAAATAATCTTTTGCTATTCCAACACCTGTATCTTCTACTTCAACAATAAGATTATCATAATTGTCTCTGGAAACATTAATTTTTATTTCTCCCTTATCAGTATATTTTAAGGAATTATCCATTAATTGTGCAAATATTTGATTAACCGTATATAAATCAGCTACAAGATTAGTATTTTCTGTTTCCACATTAACATATAATTTCAAGTTTTTTTCATTTGTAATCTTTTTATATTCTAATATAAGCTTACTTAAAACATCTGTACAAAGGTTAAATTTTTTAATAATCGGTTTATAAGTTCCTGCCTGCAGTTCAGAGAGGTTCAATAAAAGATCAACCGTTCTAACAATTCTATTTCCTGCTTTGTTAATTAAATCCAAACTTAATTCATGGTCATCTTCTAACTTACCTTCCAAATCTTCCCTTAACATTGCAGCCAAACTTACCATAGAATTTATAGGGGTTCGTATTTCGTGAGACATCTGTGCTAAGAAAAGAGATTTTAATTTGTCGGCTTTTTCAGCCTCTTCTTTTGCTTTTACAAGTTCATGTGTTCTTTTTATAACCCTTTTTTCCAATTCAACATTATCCATAGAAATTTTATTTTTTTCTACCCTTAATAGGTAATTTGAAAAAAACATGCTTCGTCTGTAATATTCTATTGAATAACCGGCAACCATACTAAATATTAAAGTTGAAATAAAGAAAAAATTATTACTGATAAAATTTTTATACGGAAGATCCATTTGATAAGAAACTATTTCATAAGACAAAACCAATAGCCATGTAGAAATTACACCCCAAGAAAATTTTATACCTACAAAGGTAAAAGTAAAAATAAATACTAATATTATTCCGGCGTAATAAGCTGAATTTACTTCAATTCCACCAATAAGAATCATAGCAATAATTCCGCCACCGGCAACAAGAACCACTACAAATAATATTTGCTGCATATATTGATTAAAATCTTTTTTGTTAGATAATAACAGAGCTAAAAGTAGAAATGGGACAACAATACCAAGCCGGATAGTTATAAAAGTTTTTGCAATATCAGGAACAAACACTAAGTCCAAGTATGAAAAAATGCTATAAAATACAATTGCAATTATTATCGATAATTGTACTTTTCTTAGTGTGTTTTTATAATAATAATCCAAGTAATCCTTTTCTAAAAAGGAATGATTATTTCGAAATTTTAATGTAAACGGATGTAAATCCGGTATAGTATGAATATTGGGATTAGGCGGTAAAAATAAAAACTCAATTAATCTTTGCAGACCTCCTTGCGGTAATAGTGTTTTTATTTTCATTTTAAGTTACTGTTATTTATAGATTAAAAAATAATTAAAACATATAACTGCTCTAATCTCAATAATTATTAAAAATCATAATAATTCAAGTTATAATCGAATAAAAGAAAGAATAATTAACATTGTAATTACTATACTTTTATTATAATTTGGTATAATTACAAAATGAATTAGAAAGGGATAATAAAGTTGAAAAAATTAAAATTAATTTCTTGGAATGTTAATGGAATAAGAGCAATTGCAAAAAAAGGTTTTCATGATTGGTTAAAATCAGCTAATCCGGATATTCTTTGTCTTCAAGAAACCAAAGCGTGGCGTGAACAACTTGATAATTCATTAACAGAAATTGATGGATATACATCTTATTTTTCCGAAGCCAAAAGAAAAGGATATAGCGGCACTGCAATTTATACAAAAGAAAAACCTATTAACATTAAATACGGAATTGACATTGAAGAATTTGATAGTGAAGGAAGGTTTGTTATCGCGGAATATCCCGAATTTACTTTGTTCAATATTTATTTTCCTAATGGTAAAGCAAGAGAAGAAAGATTAAAATATAAAATGAATTTTTATGAAGCATTCCAAAAATATGCTGTGGATTTAACAAAAAAAGGCAAGAATGTTATTGTTTGCGGAGACGTTAATACTGCCCACAAGGAGATTGATTTAGCACGCCCAAAACCAAACTCTAAAGTTTCAGGTTTTCTTCCTATGGAAAGAGAATGGATTGATGGATTTCTTGATGCCGGCTTTATTGATTCTTTAAGAATGTTTAATAAAAATCCCGAGGTATATACTTGGTGGGATATGATTTCCAGAGCACGCGATAGAAATGTAGGCTGGAGAATTGACTACTTTTTTATAAGTAAAAGTTTAAAAGACAATATTACCAACGCCTATACTTTACCTGAAGTTATGGGTTCCGATCATTGTCCAATTGGAATTGAGTTAGAATTTTAGAAAGGATCTTACACAATCCGGTCTTTAGCACTATTTCAAAAAATAGAATTCAACCCTGGTGGAGAATAAGCTTGGGTTTAACAAATGTTCATTTTTTTATAGATTCAATTTCATTTAAAATCGGACATTCCTCACCGGACGTACTTTTACATTTTTGAGAAAGTTTTACTAACGCTTTTTTAATCTTTTTCATTTCCATAATTTTTAAATCAATTTCGGAAATTTTCTTTTCCGCTATTCTTCGTACATCGTTACAATTTTTATCATCGTCCACTTTTAAAAACAATAATTCTTTTATTTCTTTTAACGTAAACCCAAGCTGCTTGGAATTTTTTATAAACAACAATTTTTTCAAATCGCTTTCCGAGTAAATTCTGTAACCACTTTCCAATCTTTTGGGTTTAGGCATAAGTCCAATGTTTTCGTAATAACGAATTGTTTCAAAATTAATTTTTGCTGCTTTTGCTAATTTACCAACTGTTAAAATTTGCATCGTATTACTTCCTAATTTTCCGCTTTTATTTGTAAATATACTAATTGAAAATTAGTTTTTTATGTAAAAATCTTTACTTTTTTAAAATATAATAATCCGAATATACGTTTCACTCTAAACAAAGCACAAACAACACTTGAACATTTGCTCAAATGTTATTATATTAAAATTATGAAAAAAATAAAAAGTGCTCCTATTTGTAAAATTGAGATTGTCGATAAGTCTAAAGTAAAAAAAGCAAAGAAAAATTTAGAAAACAACAGGCAAATTTTACAGATGGCTAATATTTTTAAACTTTTGGGTGAACCTACAAGACTGAAAATTATACTATCTTTAATAAATAGTGAGCTTTGTGTTTGCGATTTAGCGGCAGCAATTGATTCAACTGTGTCTTCAGTTTCCCATCAGTTGAGATTGCTAAGAAATGCCCGGTTGGTAAAATATAGAAAAGAAGGAAAAATGGTTTTTTATTCAATAGAAGATGAACATATAAATAAATTGATAGAGCAAGTAAATGAGCATATTGAAGAATCATGAAAGTTAAATTTTTATATAAATCAATTAATATAGTTCTAATACTAATGATGTTTAGCCACACATCATTTTTCCATGAATATTTACAAAATTATGTTCTATGCTTTGGTAATGACGGGCATATACAAATTGAGAATATCAATGATTGTGAAGAATGCACAAATTTAGATTTCCTTACAACAACATATCCGGGAAAAATTATAGTTCAAAGCTCAGATTGTGAAGACATTCCACTTGACGAACATTGTTTTGAAGAAAATCAATTTATTTCTCAAAGAAATATAATATCCACAATCGGAATTCAGCTTCCCGTTATTTCATTTCTTTCATCCGGTAAAAAAGTTTTATTTTACAACTTAGATTTTACATCAACAAATAATCCAATTCTGGAAAACTACAAAAAAGTCTCGCTAACAATCTGATACAAATTATCAGTTTCCAATTTATTTACCATAAAAACAAAATTTTAAAATAGCACAAAACTAAGGAGATTTTATGCACAGAGTTATGTGTATTCTCGTCATAGCTATATTCAGTCTATTTACTTCTGGACTAAATGGACAATCAAAAAGAGATACTATCTTAACTATAGAAATGGCGGTGAATAAAACAATTGAACATAATCCGGAACTTAAAGTTCTGAAAAAAAACATTGCCGCAAATAAAGCTGTTAAACTTCAAAGCGGATTAATGCCAAATCCGGAATTTGGGTTAGAAGCGGAAAATATTTTCGGAAATAATGATTTCAGCGGATTCCGCGGAAGTGAAATAACGGCAAGTATAAGTCAGAATATTTTGCTAGCCGGCA
Source organism: Melioribacteraceae bacterium (assembly GCA_026987055.1). GTDB lineage: Bacteria > Bacteroidota > Ignavibacteria > Ignavibacteriales > Melioribacteraceae > JALSNL01. The sequence goes on from JALSNL010000127.1 coordinate 8,760, forward strand.
AAATAAGTAAGTTAGAAAAAATTGCCGATGCTGACATATCCCTATCCGAATGGGATTATGAAGCCAAACGACTTGAAATTATAACTAATATTAGAAAATCATTTATAAATGCTTTAGGCGTACAAAAACTGATTGAAAAAAACAAAGGCTTAATAAACATATCAAATGAATTTGTTGATAACCTGAAAAAACGGGTAAGAAAAGGTAAAATTTCGCCCGCCGAAGTTTCGCGAGCACAGATTGTTTTAAGTTTATTGCAAATAGAAATAAATAAATTAGAATCTGAATACGATACTTCAATTTTCGAGATGAAAACACTAATTAATAACCCAAGTTTATCGTTTGAATTTCTTAAAGGAGAATTAAAGGATATTAGTAGTTTACCGGATTATGATTCATTACGTTCCAAATTAAAAAACAATCCGGTTTTAAAAAGATATTCAAAAGTTTATGAGAAACAAAAGGCTGTAATTAATTATGAAGAATCAAAATCTATACCCAATTTAACAGTTAGCGTAGGTTTTAGAAAATTAAATGAAGTTAATGCAAATACATTTCTTGTTGGGGCTTCTATACCCTTACCAATCTTTAATAGAAATCAAGGAACGATACAAGAAGCAAAAATAAGATTGGAACAAAAAAAAATAGAATACATTAATATTAAAAATAAACTTACCCTTCGGTTCAATCTTTATTTCAATAAACTAAAAATGCTTTTAACTGCAGCAGAAAAGCTTAAATCAGAATCACTCCCTATTTCCGAAGAAGCATTTAAAATTATTAATGAAGGAAATTTAGTTGGCAGATTTACAATACTGGATGTGTTAGATGCTCAACGCACATTGTTCGAAATCCAAAACCGGTATATGAGAATCCTAAAAGATATAAATACAACTATAGTTGAAATTGAAGGTTTAACTGTAACTAACATTGAATAGGTAAAATAAATTTTTATATGTAGTTCGGATTGCTTGCAAGCTGATAATTAAGAATAAAAAATTAATAAAGGATAATTAAATAATGGAAAATAAAAACAAAATAATATTTCTATTGGTTGGCATACTAATTGGAGCTTTGGTTGCTATAGGCGGATTTACTTTGTTTGATAACAAATCGACAACAAGTAACAACACTGAAACTGAACGAGGTAACAACCATGTGGATGAAAAAGAAAAGCACGGAGAAGAAAACGGGAAGGAACATTCCGAAATTATAAAAATTTCAGATAAAGTTAGAAAAGAATTTGGAATTGAAGTTAGTACAGCAGCTTCAGGTAAGATTGTAGTTCATAAAGACTTAACCGGTGAAATTGTTCCTAACCCTTATAATGTTGCGCATATTGTACCAAGATTTACCGGAATTGTAAAAGATGTATATAAAAAAATGGGAGACAATGTAAAGAAGGGTGACAAAATTGCAACCATTGAAAGCAATGAATCCCTGGTTCAGTATGATGTTACATCATCCATTGACGGAACAATTATAGAACTACACATGACACCCGGTGAACTTATAGGTGATGATAAGCATATTGTTATGGTTGCTAACCTAAAAAATGTTTGGGCAGAGTTAAACGTATATCAAAAAGATCTCGGAGAGGTAAAAGTGGGACAACCTGTTGAAATAACATCTCCCAATACTAACTCTGTTTTTAAAGGAAAACTATTTTATATAAGTCCCATTGTTAAAGAAGCTACCAGGACTGCTCTTGCCAGAGTTAAACTTAATAACTCAAAAGGCATTTGGAAACCGGGAATGTTTGTTTCCGGAAAAGTTTTTACTTCATATAAAAAAGTTAATGTTGCAGTTCCGCCAAATGCCGTTCAAATTTTGGAGGGACAAAAAGTAATTTTTGTTGAAGGGAAAGAAGGATTTCGTCCACAAGTTGTTACACTTGGTCTTGAAAACAGTAAGCTTGTTGAAGTACTTGACGGTTTGCATATTGGAGATAAATATGTAACAAAAGGAGCATATACATTTAAATCGGAAATATTAAAAGAATCGTTCGGCGGTGACGAACACTAAAATTAATGTTGTCAACTTAGCTTAAGCTTATCATCTCTAAGGAATGTTTTTTATGACTAAGACATCTCTCACTAGAGAACATCGGAAGAATAATGAAACAGCTTTGTTATTCCCAGACCTGCTTACCCCGAAAGGAAACCTTCGGTAAAAACACGGGATAAACTACGACTGGGTACCTAGAGTTGAGTAACAGCATTTTATAATACGGAGAAATAAAATGAATAAATTAATAGATTTTGTATTGAAGAACCGTCTACTAATTCTAGTGCTGGGTATATTTGTAATAGCCGGCGGTTATTTCAGTTATAAACAATTACCAATTGATGCATTTCCGGATGTATCACCATCATTAGTTCAGGTATTTACTCAAACAGAAGGTTTAGCACCTGAAGAAGTTGAAAAATATGTTACCTTTCCTGTTGAAGTAGCAATGAACGGTTTACCGAATTTAAAATCAATTCGTTCGGTTTCTAATTTCGGACTATCGGTTGTAAACATTTATTTTGAAGATGGAACGGATATTTATTTTGCCCGGCAAATTGTAAATGAACGTTTAACTGAAGCACGAGAACAAATACCGGAAGGTTTCGGCGATCCGCAAATGGGACCAATATCAACAGGAATGGGACTAATATTATTTTATTATCTTGAAGATGAAACCGGTAAATATACTCTTGAAGAACTTCGTACAATTCAAGATTGGATAATTAAATTCCAACTCCAAACAGTTCCGGGTGTTACGGAAGTTCTTGGCATTGGCGGATGGGAAAAACAATTTCATACGATTATAGATCCAAATGCTCTGCTCAGATATAACCTTTCCGTTAATGATATAGTTGAAATTATTAAGAAAAATAATCTTAACGTAGGAGCTTCCTTTATAGAACGGGATGCAGAAGAATTTTTAGTTCGTTCTGTTGGTCTGGCAACTAAAATACAAGATTTGGAAAACATTGTAATTAAATCGGTAGATGGAACTCCTGTATATTTGAAAGAAGTAGCAGATATTAAAATTGGCGGAGCAGTAAGACGTGGTATTCAAACCCGCAATGGAATTGAAGAAGTTGTTGCCGGAATGGTCGTTAAACTTTATGGTTCAAACTCATCTACCGTTATTAGTTCTGTTGAAAAAAAAATGAAAGAAATTAATAAAACACTTCCGGAAGGAATCAAACTTGTTCCATATTACGAACAGAAAACGCTGGTTGAATCAGCCGTTAAAACAGTTACAGATGCTTTAATACAAGGAATTATTCTTGTTGCTTTAATCCTAATGTTTTTTATGGGTTCGTTAAGACCAAGTATAGTCGTTGCACTTTCAATTCCCTTTTCCATAATGGTAGCTTTTATTGGAATGCAATATCTGGGACTCTCAATAAACCTAATGTCTTTTGGTGGATTAGCTATTGCAATAGGTATGATGGTTGACGCAAGTATTGTTCTTGTTGAAAACATAGACAGACTAAAACGGAAACTTATTGATGAACCTTTTATGTACATTGTTTCCAAAGCAAGTAAAGAAGTTTTGCGTCCAATTATATTTGCAATTATAATTATCATAACTGTTTTTATTCCTTTATTTACTCTACAAGGAGTAGAAGGAAAAACTTTCAAACCGTTAGCATATACAATAGCACTGGCTATGCTTGGTTCTTTAATTTTTGCAATTATAATTGCTCCGGTTTTATCATCATTTTTATTGAAAACAAAAAAGAAACAAAATCAAATAAAAGAACAAAAAGAAATTTGGATTGTTCGTATTTTAATAAAAGCATACACGCCATTTGTTAATTTCTTTGTAAAAAACAGAAGTGTGGCAATTGTAATTTCCGTTCTATTACTACTGCTTGGAACTTGGATTTATCCGAAGCTTGGGTCTGAGTTTACACCTACACTTCAAGAAGGAACACTTATAGTAAGGCTTTCAATGGCTCCGTCAATTTCTTTAGAAGAAAGCAAAAGAATAACTATGCTTGCCGAAAAAAGAGTAATGCGTGTTCCAGAAGTTAGAGGAGCCGTTACAAGAATAGGTCGCGGTGAAGTTGGGGCACATACTGATCCAATAAATAGTGCGGAAATGTATATTCTATTAAAACCTGAAGAACAATGGCGTGCAGGGCTAAACCAAGAAAGAATTGAAGAAAAAATTAGAGAAGAGGTTGAAGGAATGCCCGGAGTTTTGCTCAACTTCACTCAGCCTATCCGGATGACAGTAGATGAACTGCTTGAAGGTGTAAGAGCAGAGCTGGCGGTTAAACTATTTGGCGATGATTTAGACCTGTTAAAAAACAAAGCCGAAGAAATCTCTTCACTTTTACAAGGTATAAACGGAGCTGCGGATATTCAAGTAGATCAAGTGAGCGGCAAACCCCAACTAAAAATTACTATTGACCGACATGCAATAGCACGCTACGGCATGAACTTGTCAGATGTTCAAAAAGTAATACGTACTGCAATAGGCGGCGAAACTGCAGGACAAATATTTGAAGGCATAAGACGCTTTAATATTTTTGTAAGACTTTCCCCTGAATATAGAAGTGATGAGCGAGCTATTTCAAATTTGCTAATCACTTCCCCAAACGGATTGCAAGTACCGCTAAGCCAAGTTGCAACAATAGAGGAAATAGAAGGTCCACGACAAATTACACGTGAACAAAATCAACGCTTCATTACAATTCAATGCAATGTTGTCGGCAGAGATATCGGCTCTTTTGTTGAAGAAAGTCAAGCAGCAATTGAGGCTAATGTAGATTTACCTGTCGGTTATTACACGGTTTGGGGTGGACAGTTCCGTTTGCAGCAAGAAGCAAATAAACGTTTTGCAATTGTAATACCAATAACTTTAATTTTAATTTTCTTTTTATTGTTTACTAGCTTTAACTCACTTAAAAATTCTATGCTTATTCTTTTAAATATTCCACTGGCTTTAGTTGGCGGTATTATTGGGTTGTGGTTAACAAATCAAAATTTATCGGTCCCCGCATCTGTTGGTTTTATAGCGCTTTTTGGTATTGCATTAGAAAATGGAATGGTTCTGGTAACCTATTTTAATCAACTTATAAAAGAAGGTAAGTCTATTGATGAAGCTTCTATTGAAGGTGCAAAACTAAGATTACGTCCGGTGTTAATGACTGCCGTAACAACAGCACTAGGACTTATTCCTTTACTTATTGCAACAGGAACCGGTAGTGAAGTTCAAAGACCTTTAGCAACAGTTGTTGTTGGTGGATTATTTACTTCAACAATTTTAACACTTTTGGTATTGCCGGCACTTTATAAATGGTTTGCAATAAGACCTCAAGAAGGTGAGTTATAATTATACTTTACAGGTCTTAGTAACCTGCAATAATATTTTATTAAATAAAAAGGAAAATGCAATGAAAGAAATAAAAGCAATTATAAGACCTTTTAAGTTAGATGATGTAATCTCTGAGCTTCATAAAATTGAAGATCTTCCCGGATTAACAATTTCAGATATTAAAGGATTCGGCAGAACCAAAGCTCAAGATACGAATCTATCTTTTAAGGATGGTCTGCACAATTATGTAAAAAAAATAAAAATTGAACTTATTGTTAAAAATAATATGGTGGACAAAATAATTAGCATAATTCAAAAAACCGCTTACACAGGAATTCCTGGAGATGGAAAGATTTTTATAGCTGATATATCAGATACAATAAGAATAAGAACAAATGAACGTGGAGAAGAGGCCATATAACAAATAAACTGGTTAAATTATGAAAAAAGCACATTTTAGTTTTTAAAAAATTGTGAAATATAGTTTTGAAAAAGCAATTGAAATAGTAGCAAAAGAACTTAAAGAAGAAGGTTTTGGTATTTTAACAGATTTAGATTTTTAAGCAATCCTTAATAAAAATAATTTATCTTAATCTAAAATACAGTTTCAAAAATAATCTTTAGTATCCGGTCTTGAAAATGGTTTGTTGAAAAAATTATAAACCGTATCGTTAAATAATTTCGGATTTATTTCCGGTATCATGTGTGTAGCTCCTGGAAAGATACACAACTGTGCTTTTGAAATATTCTGATATATAAGAATTGTATGCTCTATTTTAATAACATCTTTGTCTCCGGATAAAATCAAAACCGGTGCTGATATTTTATGTAATTCATTTAGGGAAATATGTGGTTGGGCGGCTAATAAATTCAATTGTTGCTTTAATAATTTCCAATTTTGTGTAGTATCTTTTTGGGCAATCATTTTATTAGTTATAACTTGATTTTTATGTACCCAATTAATTGCCCATTTATAAACTGCTGAACTATCCGGTAATAAATTTGCACCCATAGCGGCCAACATTTTTACTTTTGCCGGATAGTTTATTGCTAATAATAACCCAATAATTCCACCATCGCTCCATCCTAAAATGTAAGCAGAATCAATTTTTAATTTTGTTAGTAATCTTGCCCAGTCATTTGCCATTTGTCTGTATGTAAGCTTCTTTTTACCGGCTTCGGATTTCCCATGCCCCCTACTATCGGCAACAATAACTTTATAATATTTGGAAAAATATTCTATTTGGTATTTCATACTTTTTATGCTGGCACCATTTCCATGAATTAATATTAACGGTTTTCCTTTGCCGTAAACCTCATAATACATTTTAATATCGTTTACTTTTTCATACTTACCAATTGCCTTATTATTTCCGTAAGTAAATTGAGTTTTAGTAAGAGACTGTGAAAAAATAATTGTGCTTACAAAAAATAAGAATAGAAATAGCAGGCTTTTTAGTACGTTCATATACATTT
>JALSNL010000128.1 GCA_026987055.1 Melioribacteraceae bacterium
TTTCTTTATTTAAACTTTTTTCCGGTAATAAATCCGGTTTGCCTTCTATTCTTACATCTTGATAAAATAAATCGGAAAAGGTTGGAATGCGGAAAGACCTTGATATACTTGACTTAAAGAAGACTTGATATTTTTTACCTGCCGATAAATAAAGAGAAAGAGAAGGCGACCATTGATGTTCAAAACGTTTTAGTTTTCTGCTACTTATCCTCATTTCATCATAACGCACGGAAGGTGAAAATGTAATTTTATTAAATGGTTCAGGCAATTTTATTTTATATTCTTGATGAACAAACAATCCGTTTGAAATATCCTTTGCTTTATTTGTCGAAGGATTAAGAGAAGGAAGAAAATTTTTATCACTATAATTAAGCAGTTTGCCATTGTAACCTGCAATAATATTCATCCACTTAAAAGGCGTATAATAAATTGTAGTATTTAATATTTCCACATTACTTCGGTATTGATAATCATATCTTGAATAACGTCTGTATTTTAACGGTGCGTTATCCGGATACATATTTGTATTGTTAGTAATGTTATTTGAATAACTTCCGTTTAGTTCAACAATCAAATTATCAAAGGTTGCTTTTGCATGTGTAGAAAGGATTACCGAATTATTTTTTGAACGTGCATAAGCCGTAAGTGCTTTTGTTTTTCCCGGAATGCCTCTGTTGCTTATAAATTGCTGTGCGTTTAGCGAAACAAAATAGTTGTTGTATTTATAATTTAAGCGACTAAAAAAATTGCGTGTTTTAATGTCCGCATTAATTCGTTGTTCTATAATTTGTTTACCGGTTGTATTTAGAGTGTTGTAATTATAATTGTTTTTACTTTGAAGTGAATTATACGATAAATAAAAACTTAAGTTTTTATAATTACCGGAAATGCCGGGTTCCACATTAAAGTAACCGTAAGTTCCGCCGGATAAGTTAAGTTTGTATTCGTTTTTAAAATTTCTTTTGGTTATTATGTTAATAGCTCCTCCAATTGCTCCGCTGCCGAATTTGGAGGAACTTCCGCCTTCGTAAATCTCAATTTTTTCAACTATATTTGTGGGAATTTTAGATAAATCCGCATTGGCACTTGATTGATTATTTAGCGGAATTCCATCTAACAAAACCAATACTTGATTTGTATTACTTCCGCGAATGGAAATTCTTTTTGCACTACCAATTCCGCCGGTTGATTCTATTTCCAAACCTGAAACTTGTTTAAGGATTTCGGCAACCGATTGGGAATTACTTTTATCGATTTTTTCGGAATCTAAAATTTTTACACTTGATAAACCCGAATTGTTTTTTGAAGTTATAACAATTTCGTCTAATTTGTTTTCAGCTTTAGTTAAATAAAAATATACTTCTTTCGGTTGGTCTCCGTTAACAATAATATCGGCTTCGGTTTTGCTTTTGTATCCTATAAAACTTACGGTAACCGAATAAGTGCCGTTTAGCAAATTATCGAAATGAAAATATCCATTTTCGTTAGTGGATGTACCGATGCCGCTTCCTTCAATTATTACATTTGCTCCCACCAAAGGAACATTGCCGGAACTATCGTACACATAACCGAAAATTTTTTTTGTCGATTGAGCAAATGTATTTCTTCCTAATAGAATCAATACCAAAACAAACAATATGTATTTTTGTTTTTCTTTCATTTAATCAGAAAAAATTTCGAGGTAAAAAGAGGTAATTTAGGATAGTATTATCAGTTAAATAAACATTCTTATAAATTGTTTGTATTAACTGTTTGGGACAAAATAAAAAAGCCCCAACCTAAATAACAAAAAAGTTGTGGCTCTAAAAATTACAAGCTATACCGCACCTTTTCCCTCGAAGGTTGTAAGTAAAAAATTCTTTCCGGCAGGTCTCCTGACTTTAAGCATCAAACCTACTTATCGCAACCTTCCCATTAGCCAATGGCGAACAGTGGTAAATTAAAGTTTTAACTTTTTGCAATTTTCGTAGCTTATTACAGTAGCGGGGCTGTAACGGATTTTCACCGTTTTCCCTATTATCCCGATTGGGCACCGAAAGAGTATATTTTTTATTAAAGAACAATTCTTAAACTTAAAATACAATATAAAAAAATTATAAGAACAAATTGAATTTTATTCAAAAAATAATTCATTTATTTTGAAACAAAATTATACTAATTTACGTCCAACTAGAAAGAAATTAAATAACAAAAGAATTTGGAGAAAATTTATTATGTTAAAAAAATTATTAACCTTATCAATTGGAATTATTATGGCAGGAACAACATTTCAAGCATGCTCGGAAAACGAATCTTTAATAAAAAAAGATAGCGGAGAAAAAGTAGTTGGTTTTGAATTAAGTAATATGGATACAACGGTAAATCCCAGAGAAGATTTTTATAATTATGCAATTGGCGGTTGGAGAAAGAATAATCCTATTCCCAACGACCAAACAAGATGGGGCGCATTTACCATGTTGGGTGAAAAAGCCAGAAAACAAGTTAAAACTATAATAGATGATGCTGTAAAAGAAGCTCAAAAAGGTAATGCCGGATTAAAAAGTAAAGTGGGTACTTTTTATTCCGTTGGAATGGATACCGCAAAAATTGAAAAACTCGGTTTATCGCCTTTGAATAATGAACTTAAACGTATTGATGTTTTAAGTAATAAAGAAGATTTAATAAAAGAAATTGCTCACATGCATAAATATACGGCAGCTCCTTTGTTTTATTTTTACTCTACAGTTGATGCTAAAAACAGTGATTCCGTTATTGCCGGAATGTGGCAAGGCGGTTTGGGTTTACCCGATAGAGATTATTATGTAAAAAAAGATAAACGTTCCAAAGAAATTAGAACAAAATATTTACAACACCTTGAAAATATGTTTTCTTTAATGGGCGATAAAGAAAACAAGAAAAGTGCACAAACAGTAATGAATATTGAAACTCGTTTGGCAAAAGCATCTAACACACGTTTGGAAAATAGAGATCCGAATAAAACATATAATAAAATATCAACAAAAGAACTTGCAAAATTAGCATCCGGTTTTGATTTGAATCTTTATTTAACGGAAATTGAAGCCGGAGATCCCGGTAAAATTGATGTTGGACAACCTAAGTTTATTAAAGAAGTTGGTAAAATGATAGACGAAGTTCCTTTGCAAGATTGGAAAACTTACTTAAAGTGGAATTTGGTTCGTTCAATGTCTTCGTATTTAAGTTCCGATTTTATTAAAGAAAGATTCGATTTTGCCGGAAGATTTTTAAGCGGACAAAAAGAAATGAAACCAAGATGGAAAAGAGTGCTATCGGCAACAAGCGGCGCTTTGGGCGAAGCAATAGGACAACTTTACGTAAAAAAATATTTCCCGCCGGAAGCTAAAGCCAGAGCAAAAAAAATTGTTGAATCTCTTTTGGAATCGATGAAAGAAAGAATTACCAATAACGAATGGATGAGTGAAGAAACTAAAAAAGAAGCATTAAAAAAATTAAGCGGATTCGGTGTTAAAATCGGTTATCCGGATAAATGGAAAGATTATTCTTCTTTGGAAGTTACAAAAGATTCGTATGTTAAAAATATAATGAACTCTAATTATTTTGACCATAAAGAAATGTTATCCAAAATAAATAAACCTGTCCGTAAATGGGAATGGGGAATGACACCTCAAACAGTTAATGCTTATTATAATCCCACACGAAACGAAATTGTTTTTCCTGCAGCTATTTTACAATTTCCGTTTTATAATGTGAATGTTGACGATGCAATCAATTATGGCGGAATGGGATGTGTAATTGGTCACGAAATTACTCACGGTTTTGACGATCAAGGAAGACAATATGATGCTACCGGAAATATACGCGATTGGTGGAAGAAAGAAGATACCGAACGCTTTAATAAACGTGCACAAAAAATAATCGATCAATTTAATCAATATGTCCCGATAGATTCGATGCACATTAATGGCCAGTTAACACAAGGTGAAAATATTGCCGATCTAGGCGGATTGGTAGTTTCATACAACGCTTTTAAGAAAACAGAACAATTCAAAAAAGGCGAAAAAATTGACGGCTTTACACCTACTCAAAGATTTTATTTAAGCTGGGCTCAAGTGTGGAAAAACAATATAAGACCGGAAGCATTAAAATTAAGATTAAAAACAGA
>JALSNL010000129.1 GCA_026987055.1 Melioribacteraceae bacterium
AATTAGAAATTTGAAAATATCAAAAGTCAACAATATTGGGGAATATTCTTTTGGTTTATACTTAATATTTATTATCTCGCTAGTTGTATTTAAATATATTCTTGCGCCGGGAATAATTTTATAAACAAACTATACTAGAAACAACATAAAATATAGCATGTAGGGTTTTCTATAAAATTGTTTTTTCCAATCAATTTCTAAAACAAAAAACCTCCGTAAAAAAAAATATACGGAGGTTTTAACAATAACTTCTATCCTTTCAAAATTTATTCTTCTTCTTTATCATCTTTCGGAGCAAAGTATTCTTTCATCGGTTTGAAATAATTATCTTTCCAGCTTTTTCTGTAATCTTTTCCGGTTCCTTCCGGTAAGTTGGAATGGTTTATTATTACTTTGGTTCCTTTATCAACCTTTTCAAAAGTAATCTCAACTAACGAATCTTCACTTTCTTCGGGAAACTCCGTACTTCGCCAAGTTTGAACAATTCTTTTGTTCATGTGCAACAATTTATTTGTTCCGGTTATGGCACCGTCGCCGGCAATAAAATTACTATCAACTTTTCTTTCTATTTTAACTTTGGAATTTGTAAATGCCGAATGTTTTTCGCTATCTAACCAAGCCGAATAAATTGTTTTGGCATCTGCCGGTATTGTTGCCGATAATTTAATTGAATCCGTATTATTTGTATCTGTCATACATCCCCTTGCTATATTTCCTTTTATTAATATAATAAAAATACAAATAATTTTTGTATTATTTTAGACTTTAATTTGGAACATAAATAATTTCACTTAGTTTAATAATTTAAGCACCAGATTTTTCATCAACTTGGAGTAAAAATATGAAACAATTAGCAATTCTATTATCAGCTCTTTCCTTTGCTTCTCCACTAATTTCCAACGCACAAGAATTTAATCAAAAAAAAATTGCCGTAACGGTTTACAATAACAACTTAGGCGTTGTGAAGGATGTTAGAGAAATAAAGCTTAATTCCGGCTCTACAAAAATTTCCATTACCGATGTTGCAAAACTTATTGATCCTACAAGTGTACACATAAAATTACACGGCGAAGTAATCGAGCAAAACTATCAATATGATTTGGTTAATCTGCAAAAAATTTTACATAAATATATTGATAAAAACATTCAGCTTGTAAATGAAAAAAATGATTTTGTTGAAGGAACGTTACTTTCGGCTTCCGGAAATCAAATTGTTTTACAAAAGAAAGACGGCGGTCTTTTGATGATACCTAATTTGGATAAATACAGACTATCCGTAGGAAGTTTACCGGAAGGTTTAATTACAAAACCTACCTTGGTTTGGACGGTTAATTCAAGAAAATCCGGCAAACAAGATGTGGAAATTTCTTATCAAACCCGCGGGATGAATTGGCATGCGGAATATGTTGCCGTTCTAAATAAAGATGATACCAAATTAGATTTAAATGCTTGGGTAAGTGTGGAAAATAATTCCGGTACAACTTATAAAAATGCAAAGCTAAAATTAGTTGCCGGAGATGTTAACAGAGTTAAAGAAAACAAACCTTTGTACAAAGGCAGAGTTGCAATGGAAGATGCAGTTTATCAAACGGCACCGCAGTTCAAAGAAAAATCTTTTTTTGAATATCACATTTATAATTTGCAACGTCCCACAACTCTTGCACAAAATGAAACCAAACAAATTTCTCTGTTCCAAGCTCAAAATGTAACCGCTAAAAAGAAATATTTTTATGCTTCCGGCGGTAGTTATTACAACAGAGGAAACGGCAAGGTTAATGTTATTGTTGAGTTCGATAATAAAGACAGTCAAAAGCTTGGTATTCCAATGCCTAAAGGAAAAGTTAGAATGTACAAATCCGATGGCGAATCGATTGAGTTTGTAGGCGAAGATTTAATTGACCATACACCGCGTAACGAAACTATCAAATTAAAAATCGGAGATGCGTTTGATATTCTTGCCGAAGAACGTCAAGTGGAACATAAAAAAATTACCGATAGAGTTTATGAGCAAGTTTTTGAAGTGAAAATTAAAAACAGAAAAAAAGAAGATGTTGTTGTTGAAGTGGAAAAACGACTTGGCTACAATTGGGAAATTCTTAATTCCTCAATTGGTTACAAAAAGAAAAACGCTTCTACAATTACGTTTCAAGTTCCGGTTAAAGAAAATGATGAAACCGTGTTGAGGTTTAAGGTTAGATATGTAAACTAAAAAAAAGGAACGCAGATTTTTATGATTGTTTATGATTTATTAAGATATTAAATTCGTAGTGTCGAATCGGAAGATTCGACACTAAACTAAACGTTTTTTCTTCATTTGGAATATAAACTCTTTAATATTTATCCGTTTATTTTGTTAATCTGATAATAATGAATTCCACTAATAGTTTTTGAATCCACTATTTCTCCGTTTGTTATCATTTTATTAATTTCTTCCAAAGTAAATTCATAAACTTCCATTCCGTGTTCCCCTTCTTCTCTATTATGTTTACCGGGTTTTAAGTTTGTAGCCAAATAGATATAAAGGATTTCATTACAGAAGCCGGGCGTTGTATAAATTTTACCAAGAGGTTTTACATTTTCCGATGTATAACCGGTTTCTTCCGTAAGTTCACGCGATGCACATTCTTTCGGGTCTTCGTTTATTTCCAATTTTCCCGCAGGTAATTCATAAATAAATTCACCAAAAGGATAGCGGTATTGTTTAACCAAAATTATTTTCCCGTTGTCTTTAACCGGAACAACTACCGCTCCGCCGTTATGTAAAATAACTTCTCTTACGCCTTTGTTGCCGGAATCGTATTCGATTTGGTCAACTTTAATATCAAAAACATGTCCTTGAAATATTTTTTTACTTTCCGTTACTTTAAAATTCATAATGTTCCGCTTTGTTTAATTTTCATTTTCTAACTTTTCCAATTTCTTTTTAGATGCTCTCAAGGTCGGATCAATTTCCAAAGCTTTTTTGTATTGCTCAATAGCTAATTTTATTTTGCCGGCTTTTTTATATCCGTCACCAAGGCTATCATACGAATTTGCTCTTTCCGGAGCCAACTCTATTTGTTTTTTAAATGCAGCAATAGCTTCTTCGGTTTTCCCTTGATTTAACAATCTATAACCGTAAGCGTTATAAATATTCGCATACTTTTTGTCATTTCCATATTTTGTTAAAAGAAGTTTATATTGTTCGTCAGCCAGTTCGGGTTTATCTTTCGCTTGATATACTTGGGCAAGAATAATCCTTCCGTTCGGTTCGTCCAATTGCAACAATGTTTTCCCTTGCTCCATTGCTTTATCTATGCTGCCGCCCATTATTCCCGGAGCTCGTAAATAAAACTGAGCCAATCCGACTCTGGCGCCAATATTACTGCTATCCAATGCTACGGCAATTTCAAATTGTTTTTTAATTTTTGGTGCAAGCATAGCTTTTGTAATTATACTTGATTGTTGAGCATCGGCTCCGTAAGCTCTACCTAACCAAAAATGATAATTAGAATTTCCTTTATTAAGTTCAACCGCATCTTCAAAATTATCGGAAGCTTCTTCAAAATCACGCAACGCCATATTCATTTGTCCAAGAATAAAAAAAGCTTCTGCGTTTGTTTCATCTTTATCTACAATTTCTTCAAGAATATTTTTTGCTTTTTTATAGTTTTTATTTTTTGCTAATTCCTTAGCTTTCTCCAAATTATTTTGTGCAAATAGATTTATATTATTTGCAAATAACAAAAGAACTATTAAAGATTTGATTATATTTTTCATAGATTCATTTTTGATTATTATAATTGCCAAACTGCTTTTAACAATTTGGCAATTGAACAATTTATTTTATTATTACCAAATTTTAACTCTAACATCTTCGTCTCTATACATTCCGTCGCCTTTCTTAACTCCAAATGCTTTATAAAAAGTAGGAAGATTACTTAGCGGACCAATTACTCTATATTTACCCGGTGAATGCGGATCTGTTTTTAATCTTAATTTTAATGCTTCGGGTCTTATATTGTTTTTCCACACTTGAGCCCAGCTTAAATAAAATCTTTGAGTAGGTGTAAAGCCGTCAATTTTTTCGCCTTTTTTGAATTGTTCTGTTTTCTTAAAAGCGTTGTATGATACTACCAATCCGCCT
>JALSNL010000130.1 GCA_026987055.1 Melioribacteraceae bacterium
TTCTATTCGCTCTTGGGGTAAAATTTCTTCAAATAGATTTCCCCATTCAATAAGTATAATTGATTCGGTATCGTTTAGGTAATCTTCAAATCCAATATCGTAGAGTTCTTCTATTTTTTTCAATCTGTAAAAATCGAAATGATATATTTTTTTTGTCCCGCTATATTCATTTACTATTGAAAACGAAGGACTTGTTACATTTGTAATTTTGAAATATGAAGCAATGTATTTTACAATTGTTGTTTTACCGCTTCCCAAATTTCCGTTTAACGAAACTATATTTAATTTGTCTCCGGTTAGCTTTAACATTTCTGCAAATTGCAAGGCTATGCTTTCGGTTTCTTTTTCGGTTTTTACAATTTTCCGGAAAGGTAATTCCATTTAGATTTTACTCTCCATTGTTATAACAGGTAAAATTATTTCTTCCAAAGAAATACCGCCGTGTTGAAATGTATCTTTATAATGATTAAGGTATTTATGATAATCGTTAGGATAAATAAAATAATAATCTTCTTTTGCTATTATGTAATTTGTTGTTACTCCTCTTTTAGGAAGTTTATATCGTTCCGGTTTATCAATAAACATAGCCGCTTTTTTATCCACTTTTAAGTTTCTTCCGAATTTAAATCTTAAATTTTTAGAAGCATCTTTATCTGCCAAAACTTTTGCGGCTCTATGTGCCAAAATACTTCCGTGATCTGTTGTAACAATAACTTTAGCATTTTCCATCGCAGCAACTTTTCTAAATGTACCAAACAACGAGGAATGCATAAACCAACTGTTTGTAAGCGAACGGAATGCAGGTTCATCCGGTGCAATTTCTTTTATTAATTCGGAATCGGAACGTCCGTGAACAAGCATATCCAAAAAATTAACCACCACTGCCATAAAGTGTGTTTTTTTATGCGAAACTATATTTTGCTCAAATGCCCTGCCAACATCAGGATCAATAATTTTCATATATTTCAAATCGTTTTTAAGTTTAATATTATTTCTATCAAGCAGAAATTGTAATAACTCTTTTTCGTGTTTATTAAGACTATTTTCATCATCTTTTTTAGTTTGCCAAAGATCAGGATAATATCTTTCAATTTCGGAAGGAAACAATCCGCTAAACAATGCATTACGTGCATAAGGTGTGGCTGTTGGTAAAATTGAATAGTAATAATCTTTTTCTATACTGAAGTAATTAAGCAAATGTTTTTCCAAAATATTCCATTGGTCAATTCTCAAGCAATCAAGTACGAAAAAGAAAACCGGACCTTTTGCATTTTCCAAATGAGGCAACACAAATTTTTCTACAATATCCGGCGTTAAAATTGGTGTTGTGTCTTCATCTTTGTTATCAATCCAATATTTATAATTCTTTTCTATATATTTGGAAAATTCACTATTGGCTTCTTTTTTCTGTTCGTTTAGTGTTTGTCTTAATCCAACTTCTCTATGCTCGTCTAGTTCCATATCCCAATTGATAAGTTTTAAGTTGATGTCAATCCAATCGTCCGCATCAGGTTGTTCTAATAATCTTGTGGATATTTCACTGAAATCCAGAAGATAATCTCTGGCAACATATTCACCGGAAATTTTTTTTCCTTCTAATATTTTTTTACACACCATTAAAATTTGGGATGGAACAACAGACTTAATAAGGTAATCCGTAATTTTACTTCCTATTGCATCGTTCATTAAAGATTCTTCTTCACTTTTTGTAACCATAACAACGGGAATGTTAGGATTTATTTCTTTAATTACCGCAAGTGTTTCCAAACCGCCCATTCCGGTCATCATTTCATCTAGAAATATCAAATCGTAATTTCTGTTTTCCACTTCCGTTATTGCATCTTTACCGTTTGTTACGGTTGTAACGTCGTAACCTTTTTCTGTTAAAAAAAGTATGTGCGAACGTAACATTTCTATTTCGTCATCTACCCATAAAATTTTATACTTTGCCATGCATCTCCTTTTGTTGAATGAGACATTATAAAATTCAAAATAAAATTAAAAAGCTGCTAAGGTATAAACTTAATAAAACTTTTTTTTTAATTGCCAAAATAATATTGTAATGACCAAAAGTCATAACTTTTAGTCATTATACTGACCAATTTTCATTTATCTTAAATTTTTCTTTTTACTTTTTGGTTGATTAAAAAAAATAATACAAAAACCAATTTGTGATTACTATATTCGTCAATTTATTATTGAATGGAAATATGAACATCCAAACCCATTTCATTTGTTGTTGTAGGTGGAATACGTGACGCTCCTTCCGGTTCAACTGTTGTACGTTTATAAAAAATTGCTAATGTAACTTTGGAACTTAGAATATATTTTATTCTCGGTTCAATGATTGTACGCGTTGTACCGTCTTGCGGTTTACCGTTTTCGCTAAATCTTTCCATCTCATAAAGCACGGTTGAATTTTTTGCACTTGTATATGAAAGGGACATTTCAATATCATTTTTTAAATCAAGACCGAACAAAGGAAGACTAAATCCGGATTTTGAAAAGCTAGCCGTAAAATTTATATCCTTTGAAAAGGATTCTGTAATATTTCCGGTTGCCACACCAAGATTATAACTTGATTTTGTTGAATATTTAACCGAACCGGTAAGATTTCCGTCCCATAATTTATCAAATGTAACATTCATTCCCACTAAAGGAGCAAAGCCATAATTTACTTTTTGTACTTGAATTTGTTTTGTACCGTCCGGATCAATTTTCCAACCTTCCGTATAATCGGAAGCATAAGCATGAGTTAAAGAAAGACTTTTTGCAATGCCTTTAATAAAACCGATTTTTTCCAAACCACGCCAGCTTATTCGCCAGTTTGCTCTCGGAACATATTTTGCCAAATCCTTAAACAAGGGTAAACTTGAAAGAATAGGAAAACTTTCGAATCCGCTTGCAAATGCTTCGGATAAATCTTTGTCAGGATCAGCCTCAAATAAATCATGTACTTGTGTAATACCGGATTTAGATAAAGATATCGGGAAGCTGATAAAACTTCTATTAATATTTCCTGTTGAAGTCCTATCGTTAATATTAACATTGCCAAATTCGTCTGTTGTTAATCTTGTACTTTTATTTATTCCCCATCCTACTTTCCAAGTTAAATCAATTTTAGCTCCATCCCACAATGGTCGGGATGTTTTAAAATCAATAGTATTTTTTTGTGAATAATTATCGGAAAGATTTCCGTTAGGTGCACGCGGTCCCAAATTGCTACTAAAGCCAAGCATAAACATTCTGGAAGGTCCGTTTCTAAATCCGTTGGTTATTCCCCAAAAATTACTAAAGCCGGTTCCTTCGGATTTTATACCACCACCTGAAAGAGAATTACTTTGGGTAAAATTAAAGCTTATATTTTTATAATCAAAAAATAACCATTTGGCTGCTAGTTTAAAATAATTAAACGCTTTGAAAATAATTGGTGTTCTGTTAACGTTAATGCTATCAGCTGCTTGCTCAACATCTTCTTCAACAATATTATCTTTTTTGTTGGCTTTTTTAATACCGGATTCGTTAGTAATTTTTTTAATTTTATTTCTTCCTCTGCCTCTTCCACGCCCTCGTCTGTTATTATTTGTAGAAGTATTTCTTTTTTTATTAAATCCTTTTTTTTGTTTACTGGATTTGAACAACGGAGAAGTAAGAGATTGAAGTTTTAAAGTTACACCTCCTCTAATTCTATTAGAGTATCCGGCACTTCTACCTAATTCGGCTTGAGTAAAATTATTTTTCCAATTATAACTTGCATTGTATCCCAAAGAAAGAGTTAAGTATTTACCAATATCCCATAACGAAGGTAATTTCGGTTTTGTTTTAATATCCAAACTTTGAGAGTAATTGTAATCTTTACCAAAAAAAGCTCCGTTTAATATATCGTTCCAAATTTCTCTTTCGGATCTTTCAACATCACCATTTGCCAATAAATATGCATAGGACGAAGCTGCATTAGCATTATAAGCGATGCTTATATTAAATAAACCGCCTTCGGTAATTTTCCAGTTAAATCCAAAATTTCTTTTTGAAGTAAAATCCCTTTGCGTTTTTAAAGTTGAATTTTCAGTTCGGCTTTTGTTATTGGAATGTTTTCTGCTTGCAGATAATCCCGTA
>JALSNL010000131.1 GCA_026987055.1 Melioribacteraceae bacterium
ATTTTTTTGTTAAATTACTTTTGGTATAAATCTAAAAGAAGTTTTTTGAAAATAGCTTTGATATTCGGCATCTTGCAATAAATGATCCTCTTCTTTAATTGCTCTAACTATATAAATAAGGGTCCACATTGACATATTAAAGAAAACAAAAAGATTCATTACAGGTAAAGTCATCATCCACCAAGCTAAAATTTTAGAAGCGTAAGCCGGATGACGTACATATTTATATGGTCCGCGGCTCACGGTTCCCCTATTAGTTAAATTACTACACTTGCTACCAAGCGAAATAGTTGCACTTAGGTATATTCCAAATAAAATAATTATAGCTATTAATAAGAAATAGTTCGTTAGCGTAGAAGTCAATAAAATATTTTCGTTTGCTACCCAAGGAAAAACTTTTGAGGTAACATCATTGAAAGGAGGGTAACAAGCTAGAGTAATTATCCAGCTAAATATTGATTTATCTACGGAACGAACCTTGCTGCCAAGTTTTTTTGATTCAATTAAATAGCCAAATAAAAAATAGCTTGTATCTATAAAAAAGAATAAGGAAATAATGATTCCGTACCAATTAAAAAAATTTAAATCACTAAGATTATAATTTGAATAATTATTATAATGTCTTAGGAGAACATCAAAATTTACAACCGTAAAATTCAGCATTACCGGAATGTAAAATATTTTTACAAATAGAAATAATAAATCGTTTTTTTTTGAATCGGGAATAATTTTTTGATTTACAATTTCGCTAACACTTTTTTTGCGAAAATATTTTTTAAAAATATTTGAACCAATTTCATATAAAAGATAGAATTTTAGGTGATTTTCGTTCCCGGTAAAGAATGTTTTTAACCAACAAAAAATTAAATAAGATATTCCTATTATAGATAGAATTGTTTTAGATTTTTCATCTAAAAAGTTTGAATAATAGGGCGAAAAATTATAAATACCCAATAAAAAAACAACCACTATCAATTCGTTTATGGTATTTTTATACTTTTCTAATGTTGCTGATTTAATAATAAAAGCTAATGAATTACTCATATTTCTAATTTTTCGTTTTAATTAATTTGGTGGATCGCCTTCGTACCAAGCTAATACATTAAATCCGGCAAGTTTAGGGAAGCTTGGCGGTGAAATTGTTTTTAGTCTTTCATCATATTCATATTTTCTTCCATAACCCCATAATTGTCCGGTATTCGGGTCAAATTTCCCGACTTCCATTCTTCTTCCTTCAATCAATGACCCATAAAAATTAATTGTTCCCGCATCAGGTTTTGTTTTTGCATTTTCTGCCGTCAATCCTTTTGATTGTACATAGATGGCTGCTTGAATATTAATATCCGATTGATTTGGTGGTGTATCGGCAATTTCAACATAATTTTGTGCTACTAATCCTAATAAATCGTCCGAAGGTCCGTCTCGAGGATCATCTTTATATGTGACATCATCATCAAGTAAAATTTTTCCCTTTCCTTTTTGTCTTTTACCATTGCACGAAATTAAAAGTTGACCATCTAATTTTCCTTTTAATCTAACTACATAATTATTTGCATAAATAACTTTATTAGGTACTTTTGATGCTATATTATATGTTACCGGAGGATCATTTTTAGAAAATTTCACATCCATATTTTGACCTTTTAATTCTATATACAAGGTATCTAAGCTTGGTGAGTTCCAATTTATTCTATGTCCGTTATATCTATTGGTTCCCTTATTATTTCCCCATAAATACCATCCTCCGTTTTTAGCTTTCGCTTTCAAGCCATTCATAACCTTGCTTCCGCTTGGTCTTTTCAATTCGCTTCTAAAATGCAAATTAGCCGGATCCACATTAGGTTCGTGGTCAGCTTTATGTCTCCATCCACCATAATATTTGAATCCCGAGCTTTTTGAATAAACATCACTTAAAAATGTGGGATGGTTATAAACCGGAATTCTTGAACGGCAATAAACAGCTCCTTTAACAGTATCGGAACCTGTCCACCAAATATTACCGGAACTTTCACTATATGATGCCATTTTTGTTAAATCTTGCGGACCATACAAAACAAGTACAACTTTATGTTTTTTGTTTTCTTCTCTGCCATAAAAAGCATCAGTTCTAATTCTAAATAATTCAGGATGCAAACTATCTTGAACAAGCTTAGTGGTAACAATTCCGCCTTCAAAATCTTTTTGATCAAAAAAGGTTTTACTTCGACCAATTAATTTTACACTATCCGGTTTTTGCCAAAAATAACTTACAACAACATTTGTTGCACTTCTTGCTATTTCCAAGGCTTTTTCTTCATTTAACGTTTCAACCATATCGTTGGTTGCTTTATTCGAAACACTAAAAAAACTTCTCCCAAAAACAAAAAAAATTGCACTAAAACTTACTACTAATATTATAATGGCTTTTCCGTTCATAATTATTTCCTGCTCTTTTTATTAATTCTCATATACTAACGAGAAGACAAATTCTTTTTTGAGATTTTACCCGTTTTACTCATTGATAAAAAGTAAAGATCTCCTTCCAATCTTTCCGCATCACTAATACTATACTTATAATTGTATCCATACACATCTTCAATGGTTATATTATATTCAACTATTTCTATTTTTTTTAAGTCTGCAATAGGTGTTGTTAACAAATTTCCGGTTTTATCGTAATATTTAAAACTAAATTCTGTTACTCCGTAATTTAACTCAAGTGGTGTACCACCGTTAACACTTCTATATAAGTACTTGTCTTTTGTATTCGGAGTTTCCGTTACTTTTGCTCCTGTATAATACTTAACAATATCTGTGCTTCCATCTCCGAATGGATTGTCTGCCGAAACGGAAACATCTGTTTTAAAAGCTAAACTTGTATCGGTAGCTTCTACAAAGGGATTTTCAAGAATATTGGAATTTGTTTTATCCAAACAAAAACCAATTTTGTTCAAGTCCGATTTAATAAGTCTGTTAAGTTCTATTAAATTTTTCTGAACAATATTCTGTGTATTATATCTATGATTTTTTTCAACCACAACGGCGTTGTATCTAAATAACATTAACAGAAACAAACCACCGATAATTGTTGAACCGATTATTTGCAAAAGAGAATAACTACCCATTTTTACCTAATTAGATTATGTTTATTTTTATCTCAAAAAAATTGGTGGTATTGGAATTCCGCCGGATGAACTATGTCCACCGGAGGAACTATGCCCGCCGGATGAACCACCGCTTGATGAATGACCACCACCACTTCCGCTGGAAGAAGAACTGCTGCTACTTGATGACGAACTACTACTTGATGAACTACTGCTACTACTGGAAGAACCTCCTCCACTTGAAGAAGAACTGCTTCCTGATGGTGGAGGCATTGCCGGTGCAGTTCCATTTGCCATAGCCGGCCAATAACCATATATTTTGGATGCAGTAATTACATCATGAGTTCCATCAGGATTTTCATACGCACTTTTGACCCGTACAATCATTTTTTTATAAAAAGTTCTATCACTACTAGCGGAATCAAGATTGCTTGGAGTAATATAAAATACTTTTACAGAAACCGAGTCTCCATTTGTTGTTACAAAATGATATCCGTTATAGTCATCAAAATCATCAAATGTACTGGGAGAATATTCTCCACTTTCCGGTCCCATACTAATAACCTTGGTTAAAACTCTACCGTTACTAACTGAACTGGTTGATCTTTCATCAAATCGTTTAGCTGAAGCTTCCTCTATAATTGAATTAGCTAAAGCTTGTGCTTTTATATTAATTTCCGCAGATGTTGTTATATCATCTGTATGTAACATTGAAGTATTCATTCTTAAGATTATCACAGATAAGAGCAACATTGCTCCTATTGCCAACATCATTTGTGAAGTACCCATTTATTTTCCTATTAGTTTATAGTTAGCAGGTGTTATTATCGTTATTAATAATTAATTTTTTAATTTTATGACATATATCACATTCTAACAACTTTGATGCCAATAATAAACATTAAGTTTCCTTGCATTTCCTATCAAATTGCTATTAATTTCTTTTTCTAAAACATAGAGTGAATCAAAATGAGCCAATATATTTAAAATATGTTTGAACAAAAATATTTTGAAATTTCTTAAACT
>JALSNL010000132.1 GCA_026987055.1 Melioribacteraceae bacterium
GGAATTATGCCGATTTGTGAGGATGAAGAGGGTATTGCCGTAGTAATGGGACACGAAGTTGCTCACGCTGTTGCAGAACATGGCGGGGAAAGAATGAGTCAAGGTTTGTTAACTCAACTTGGCGGTTTGGGTTTAGCACTTGCATTACAAAAGAAACCTCAAAAAACACAGCAACTTTGGATGACAGCATTTGGAGTAGCCGCACAAGTTGGAGTGATGTTGCCTTTTAGTCGTTTGCACGAAAGCGAAGCCGATCATCTCGGTTTGATTTTTATGTCGATGGCAGGTTACGATCCGCACAAAGCAGTTGAGTTTTGGAAAAGAATGGCTGCAAATAAAAAAGGACAAGCACCACCGGAGTTTTTAAGCACACATCCTTCCGACCAAACAAGAATTCATGATTTGGAAAAGCTGATACCTGAAGCAATGCAATATTATAAAAAGTAATTTCTTAAAAAAAAGGAACGTTGGATTTATATCTTTTTAAATCGGCGTTCCTTTGATTTTTTTTATCTTTTAAGAATTGAGTAAATATAGTTTCAAAAATTGGATTTTCATTAAGTCTAAAATATTCTTCCAATCAAGACAATCAGTCAATCTTCTTTTTTCAAGAAAGTTCATTCCTTTTGTAAAGAAAGAAATTTTGGACAGCACTTTACACAATTCAATTATTGAACGACCTTATCAAATAATAAATTTTGTTTCGCTTTGCGGAGTTCTACAATCCATATCTGTTCCTCTGTCTTTATGATCGGCAATTTCCGCAGAAACTCCAACCATTCTGCCAAGTAAGAAAATATTAAATCCGATATCTTGAATATCTTCATCTTTCCATAAATTCGTTTTTAATTTTCCCCACATAAGTTTTAGAGAAATAACGGCAATTACCGCATCGATGTTAACACAGTAAATATTATTTGTTGCTCCAACTTTGTAAAGGTTTTCAACAAGATGATGATAAAAATCCCAGAATAAATTATTTATGCTCTCGTTTTTAAATTGATTGTATAAAAAATCTTCTCTCGGGTCTATGTTTTTCTTTTTCCCTTTGAACACCGGATGATTTATACAAGGAATTCTTTTATAATTTTGTACACCTTTAAATTTCATTTTATTTTTGTAATTCAAATAATCCTTAGCCACTTTATACGATATTTTTTCAACATCAATTGTTTTGGTTGGTTTGGAAGGATTATCAATTTTCACATTCTTAAAAGAATCCAATAAAAATTCGATAGCTTCGTAACCGTTACCACCGTGTGCCAAACCGGTGTTTGATAAAAATCCGATAAACGAAGTAGCAATATTATTTCTTGCGCTTACACTTTCCTTTGCTCCTTTTGCACTTATTGTGCCGGGTCCGTTTGTTAAAGTTAATGCCAGTAAAGCGGAAAATTCCCGTAAGTTTTGTTTGGTTGGTGTTTTGTTAAATACGGATTGATAAGCGGTTTCGGTAAATGATGTAGTTAACAATTCCAAGTTGTTACCTGAAAGCAATTCTTTTAAATACTTATTATGTTTAGGTTTTGCGGATATAAGTAAAACGGCTTTTGCTTCTAATGAAATAAACGTAAAAATATTTTCCACGGTTAAACGTGTTATCTTTTTTAGAACAAGTGAAGTATAAGCCGAATCTAGAAGCACAACCGAAATTAAAAAAGTTTCCAAGTTTTCAATTTTACGTTTTTCAATTATTTTTAATGCAAAACCAAAAATAAAATTTTTATTTTCAGAATTTCTAAGTTTCTCAATTAAAAATCTTGCAAACGGAGTTGTTTTGTTTTCTCCGTTCTTAAAATATTTTTTACTTATTGTTAAAGCTTTTTTGATGCCGGTTTTTTGTTGAACATTTCTTAACCCTATTTCCGAAAAAATATCTAACAATGCCGAAATATATTTTTTGCTTAATTCCAAATCTTTATTGTTACCTGCAATAGCAAAGAAGCTTATAAGCCTTTGATTTGGCGAAGCTCCGTTTTCTTTAGCTTTACGAACCGCCTCAAAATATGTAGAATCCGATTCGGTTAAATGATTAAGACAAATATTAAGCAATTCCAATTGTTCTGCATCGGGATGTGATTTTGTTAAAGCAAAAATCATATTGCTTTCATACGGATAATCAATTAACTCCAAAATCGATTTCCCGTGTAGTTCGGCAACGGAAGTAACGGAATTAATTCTTGAAGCGGAAGATGCATTACGCATATTTTGTCTTAGAAATACTGCTCCAAGTTCTTTGTTTATTCTTTCAATTTCTTTATCATAAGGCGAAATTGCTTTTTGAATAGGGATTTGAAGTTTATACGGAATGTTGAAGTTAAAATCATTTCCGAACCAAGGTTTTAATCCCAAATTTCCTTTTGGAGAAAAATCCGGTTTCATATTAAGTTTTTTATAAACAGCTTGCATTGCTTGCGGAATATGTTGAATGGAAGAAACGCGAACTCCTTTTGTGCTTACACGTTCCGGATATTCGGGATTAAAAACGGGAACTCCGAAATAATCATCAAACCATTTTTCTTTGGAAATTGCATCATCACCTTCTCCGGCAAGTGCTCCGGCGTGTCCGCAGGCTCTTGTTAAATTGGATTTCCATCTGCCTGTAATACAAACAACCATAGGTTTTGTAAAATTACATTTTCCTTCTTCAATAAGTTCCAGTGCTTGCTTTTCGTAATAGCCTCCGGGTTCTACATAAAGAACAATTGCTTTGGTCCTGTCATCTTTTTGAGCGGCAAATAAAAATTCCGGAACGGCAAATTGTATAATAACATCTTTACCTGAACTTACTAATGTTGTTGTTCCGAAACCTCCGGTTTTAAGATATTCGGCAATGGTTGTACTAAAATTTCCGGAGTTGCTGTGGATTGCAACAGAGCCTTTGATTAATGCTTCTTCCGGCTTATCGCCACCAAGTGCTCCACCTATTCTTACTTGTTCCCACGCATCGGCAACACCAAGCGAATTGGCTCCGAAAGCGTCTATTTTGTTAGCTTGGCAAACCGCTCGTATTAATCTTTGATCTTTTACACTTATTTTTTCCGTAACAATTACAATCTTTTTTAAATCGGTATTGTAATGACAAAGCTCGGTAACCGCATGAAAAACCGCACTTGGAGGAAGGTAAATTACGCCGGTATCAAAAGTATGCTTTTTAACCGCATCGGCAAGTCTGCTGTAAACAGGAATGTTGCCTGCACTTGTTTCAAGTTTACCGGTTCTTCCGTATTGAATTCCCGCAACAACATTTCCACCGCTAAAAACGTGGGATGTTGGAGTTACATTTTTGCTTTCGTTTCCTAAAATATTCATTACACAAACTTTGGAACTTCTCGGAGCAATATCTTTTAACGAATTGATTCCTACATAATATTCAAAACGATTTTTTGATTTCATAAAATCCCCAAATAAATTATAAAAATTAAGATTGAAGACAAAAGACCGAAGGAATGGTTAATAGAATTGATTTAAAATTTTGGATATAACTATTACCAAATGGTTTTACAAAAATAAAAATGATTAGTACCTTTATGAAATACAAACCATTAATACAATCAATCAATCATTCAAACCATTCATTCAATCAAAAATTTATTTCCTTTAAGTTTTTAATAATTTTTGTTGTTCAAACCAATCATCTATTTCCATAGCGTATTGAACAACTTCTAACATAGAGCTATCGTAACCGAAAAATTTATATGGAATTTCCATACTATCTAATAAATCTCTTGCATAGCCGAAACCTTTAATTAAATTCGGTCCGCCTCTTCCGATAACAACGTAAATATTTGGTTTGCCTTTTTCGGAAATATAATCCCGCAGAGCATCAAAAATTCCTTTAAATGTTACGAAGATATCTGTGTTATTTGCTTTTCCGCCTATGATTAAGAGAACATTACTTTGGTCAATCCAATACTTAAAAACTATTTTTGCAATATCGTACATTTTTTCATAAGGAGGATTCCCTCCGAAATCGCTTGATATAGTTGTCTTTTGCGAAAGCGTTTCGGTTGCCGCACTGTTTGCTCCTCCGCCAAACATAAAAGAAGTAACCGTTCCTTCGGGATTTATAACAACCACATCACTTTGTCCGCGATATGTTCTAAGT
>JALSNL010000133.1 GCA_026987055.1 Melioribacteraceae bacterium
TATAATAACCAAATTTTACGAAAAGGTTAAAAACAATTTACTTGTTAAAGTCGGAATTTTTTTAGGTTGGTTACAATTTGTTGCTGCAATTTTCGATTCGTTTGAAAATTATTTTTTGTTACGTATAATATTCGGCTCGCAAAATCCTGCTTATCCGGAGTATGCTTTTTACTTTGCATCGCTAAAATTTTTAATAATTTTGTTAGGATTGGGTTATATTGTTTTGGGCTTGGTTGCTCGTTTTAAAACTTACAAATAAAAAAATACGAGAACAAATTTATTATACTCAATTAGAATATACCCTAATATATTTTTCAAAAGTGCTAATTGTCACACTTCCCTTTTACAAATAATTAGGAACTAATTAATATTTCATAATTTTGTAAAACATTTCTTTGTGCACCCTGCCGGGTTCGAACCGGCGACCTGCTGATTAAGAGTCAGATGCTCTACCAACTGAGCTAAGGGTGCGATGCAAAAATAAGCAAATTTGTTTTTTTTACAAATATTTTGTTTTAAATATGTATTTTAATGCTAATAATTATTTTTATTTCGCACGGAGGTTCTTATGAATAAATTTGCATCATTGTTAATCTTAATTATTATAGCTTTGTTTTCTATTACTTCTTGCGACGATTCACCAACCGAACCAAAATTAGTTGTAGATCAAAAATTGGTGGGTACTTGGGAATTAAATAAAATTATTACCAGTGTTGGAAGTCAGAATATTGAACTAACTCCGGAACAAGCGGGCATTTCATCAACTGTAACTTTTAAAAGTGATCTTACTTTTCATTCAATTTCAATTGATGCAGATAGCGTTAGAACAGAAGATACCGGAACTTGGGGAACTTTAAATGGCGAATTAACCATTAAGTTCAGTGATGGTGAAATAAAAAAATCCGAATATAAGTTTTTAGATAACGGTGATGTTTCTATTGACCAAAAAGTAACACTTAAAGAGGGTGAAATTTTTGCTACGTTGGTTTATACAAAACAAGATTAAGTTTTTGTATATACTATATCCAAATTGATTTTTCTGTGAAAATCTGCGATCGGATTATTTATAACTCACCCTTCCCTAACAAGCTGGCAGGCAGGTTAAATCCTCTCATTAGTAAAGGAGAGGAATATTAACTAATCTAATCCCGATTCTTTTTGGAGAAACCGATTTCATTTTAGTATAATCCAAATTATCTTATTGAAAACATAATTATTTTTAATTAAATTCGGCTATGAAAGGTTATAAGTTTACAAGCTATTTTACAAATGAAGTTTTAAGGAAACGTGCTTACCTAAAAATAGAATGGTGCATAAAAGTAATTGAACATCCGATTAAAGTTGAAAAACAGGAAAATAACAGATATAGATTTTGGGGAATTGTTGATGAACTTGAAAATAAAGTTTTGAGAGTTGTAACTTTAGAAGACAAAAAGACAATACATAATGCTTTCCCCGATAGGAGATTTAAACAATGAAAATAAAATATTATAAAGATACAGATACACTCTATATTGATTTATCATCGAAAACCAGTGTTAGAAGTGATGAAATTGCCGAAGGAATAGTAATTGATTATGATAAAGATGGAAACTTAGTTGGTATAGATATAGATAATGCTACAAAAAAAATGGACTTATCTGAATTAGTATTATCTAAAATTCCTTTCAATACACAAAAGATTTCTGCTTAATTATACTAAATTTAAATTGGTTCTCCCAAGGGAATCTGGATTCGAGGAAACCAATTTATTGTTAGTATAACTTATAAATTCATGTTACGTAATATTAATAATTTTGTCATATTGAGTGAAGTGTTCAAAAAATTGTTACAAAAAAATAACTCAAAATAGTGCCAATACACAATATTTAGGTTTTTCTTTCGCCGCCGCTAATTCCCGACTTCTTTCTGCTAGAACAGTTTTGTATAACATTAGTTTAATAATTATTCTTAAAAAATCATTTCCAAACTTAACGAGTAATTTCTAATCGGGGCAATATTCCCAATCATTTCCACATAATTATAATTAAGAATATTGTTTATATTAAAGAACGCTCTTAAAGGAATTTTGTAAGAAAATAAATTTGTCCCTATTCTTGCATCAAGTACAATAATTGGTACGCGTTTATCACCATCGGGCACAAAGCCCAAATCTACTAATTCATTATCTATTCTTGCAACTTTGCTTGAGTATCTAAAATCCAAACCGGCTTGGTAAAAACTTTTTGCAAAATCTATGCTTACTACCAATGAATGTTTGGGTCTGTATTTTAACGGTTTATCAAGTAATATATCTTTTGAATTTAAAAATGTATAACCGAGATTTAACAATAAATTTTTTGAAAAAAAAGAAGAAGTCAAATTAAGCTCGGCACCTTGAATTCTGGCTCTTGTAACATTGTTAAAAAACAGTTCCCCGTCTTTCGGATCAAAACCCGGTTCTATAAAATTATAATATTCGTTGTTAAATATTGCAAAGTCCAAATTAAAATTATCGGAAAAATAATATTTTACTCCTGCTTCAAACGAAAAACTGTCCTCTGCCTTTAAGTTGGGATTCGGTTTAACCGTAATTCCGCTTGTAGTTGTTGATGTAAACGCTTCTGCTAATGTTGGTGTTCTAAAACCTTTTGAAAATGCTCCTCGTAAAAATGTTGCGTTGCTAATTTTGTAGGTAATTCCAAGTTTTGGAGAAAACGAGCTTTCACTTTGTAAATATGCAAGTTTGTTAAAATCGTATCTTACTCCGAAAGAAATATTCAAAGGTTCAATAAATTTATAATCTATTTGAGTAAAAGCTCCTATTCCGTTTGCCGTTCTATTACCGAAAATAGTTGAGCCTACGATATTATGTTGGAATTCACTTCCGCCGACAATAGTAAGGTTCTTAAAAGGATTGTAATTAAATCTTGCCTCGGTTCTGAATAACTTGCTTGAAGATTTATTTTGGCTTTCGGATTCATCTTTCCAATAACTTAAGTATAAACTGGGAATTATTGTTAGTGAAAGTTGTTTGTTAAAAATATGATTGAAATTCATTCCTAAAATTGTTCTATCCGATTTTATTGATTGTCCCAAATCTTCTTCCGGCGGAGAAAGAGCATGCTTTAAATCCCGCCAGAAATTAAAGGTATAACGTTTTCTTGTAAATCCTGCTGCAAGAAACGAGAGAGTGGTTTTTTCAGAAAAATCATAATTTGCTTTTAAATAACCGGAATACCTCAATTGGTCTTCGTTTTGTTTATAGCTTAAATCTTCTAATCTGGAAATTGAAACCGACAACCCGAATTTACCGAAAGATCTTGAATGGGAAAAAGTTTGACTGTTAAAATATCGTGTTTTTTTATTCCATTGCCATTCTTGAAAAGAAGGTTTCGCATAAAATCCGCCTTGCATTTTTATAAACGTTACCGGATTTGAAGTAAGTTCTTTAGGAATAATGTTTATAACGCCGCCAATAGCCGAAGAACCGTAAAGAGAGCTTGCGGCACCTTTCAGAATTTCTACTTTCCCAATTTCAGTAACCGGAACAAGTTCCCAAATAATTTCACCTGTATCGGGTGTGTAAATAGGAATTCCGTCAAATGTAATAAGCACTCTTGTTCCTGCACCTCTGCTATAACCGCTTGAGCCTCTTATACTTATTTGGTCTAACGTCATTGTAACACCCGGAACATATCTGAAAGCATCATCTATCTTTTGATAATTTTTTTCGGAAAATTTTTTTGTATCAATTATATAAGTGCTGGCAGCAACCTCGCTTAATTTTTGCGAATGTTTATTTGCGGTAACTACAAGTTGATTATATCGATAACTTGTAGGTGATAACCTTACATTAAGTTTTACTTTTGTATTGTTAAGCTTTATAGGTGCGGAAGTAAATTTGGAGAAACCAATCATACTAAATGATAACCGGTAATTTCCCGGTTTTAAGTTTCTTAATGAATATTCGCCGGAAGAATTTGTTGCAGTACCTAAAACCGTTCCTTCTATTAAAATATTTACTCCGATTAATGGACGGTTATTGTTATCGGTAACCTTTCCGTAAATTTCGCCGGTTTGTGCTTTTAG